>JAQTYP010000050.1 GCA_028688235.1 Methylomonas sp. | reverse complement strand
TCAACGAGGCCAAGTTGCTGAGGGCTCAAGAGTTGTTCAAGAAGGCCGGGCAAATCGGCATGGATAAACAAAAGCTGGGCGGCCTGCAAATGGAATTTTCAAGTTTACTGCGCAAATATGCAGCCAAGGGGAAAGAATGAGTGGCGGGGAGATATTTTCGACGATTTTGGGGTCTACGGTGCACGACATCAAAACGTCTCTCGGGACCTTGCTGGGCTTGATTCAGCATTTAAGTCTGAGTCAAACTCCACAGCAGCAAGACGATATACGCCAACTGGAATTCGAAGCGAATAGGATCAACCATAGTTTGATGCAGTTATTGGTGATCTATAAGATAGATAGCCATAAGTTCAGCCTGATCGTGGACGAATACCCCGTCATCGACCTGATCAATGAGGCCAAATCCCAACAAATCGGTTTCCTGCAACAAAATACTGTCGATATCCGCGTTTCATGCAGCGAAGAACTCATGGGGTATTGTGATTATCAACAGGTCACCAATGCGATAGGCAATATTTTGAACAATGCGCTGCGTTATATGCGGCAATCCGTTTTGATTTCGGCATTCGAAGAAGCAGGCTATCTGAAAATTTGCATTGAGGACGATGGCGAGGGCTATCCCGAGCGCTTGCTCAATGCGGATTTAACCAAACCGTCGGAGCTGGATTGGGTTAGCGGCAATACCGGCCTGGGGCTTTATTTCGTTGCCGCCATTGCCGGTTTCCATAAAAATCGCGATAAGGCGGGTTTTGTTAAAATCGACAATCAAAGCCGCTTGGGAGGCGCTAGATTCTGTTTGTTTTTGCCGTGAGGGTTTTAAATTGGGCGGCAGGCTGATCATGTCTGTCGCCGCTTTCCAGTATAATTTTTTTAGTTGAATAATTTAAGGTTTTATGACTATTTTAGTGACCGGCGGAGCCGGATTTATCGGCAGTAATTTTGTTCTGGATTGGTTGGCGCAAAGCGACGAAGCTGTCGTTAATCTGGATAAGCTGACCTATGCGGGTAATCTGCAAAATCTTTCGACGCTGCAAGACGATCCCAGGCATATTTTCGTCCAGGCCGATATCGGTGATTACGACGTCGTATCGGGTTTGTTGATCGAACACAATATTCGTGCGGTGATCAATTTTGCCGCAGAATCTCATGTGGACCGTTCTATACATGGGCCGGAAGACTTCGTTCAAACCAACGTCGTCGGAAGTTTCAGGTTGTTGGAGGCGGTGAGGGCTTACTGGAATGGCTTGGCATCGCAAGCCAAACAAGAATTTCGTTTCCTGCACGTGTCGACCGATGAGGTCTATGGGTCGTTGGAAAAGCATGATCCGCCATTTTCGGAAACCAACCAATATCAACCCAACAGCCCGTATTCGGCAAGCAAGGCCGCCAGCGACCATTTGGTCAGAGCCTATCACCATACTTACGGACTGCCGGTATTGACCACCAATTGCTCCAACAATTACGGCCCTTATCATTTTCCGGAAAAACTGATTCCCTTATGCATTCAAAACGCGCTATCCGGCAAGGCTTTGCCCATATATGGAGACGGCCAGCAAATTCGCGATTGGCTTTATGTCAAGGATCACTGTAGCGCGATTCGCCGGGTGCTGGAAGCCGGGAAGGTTGGCGAGGTTTACAATGTGGGTGGCTGGAATGAAAAGCCCAATTTGGATGTCGTGCATACCTTGTGCGGCATTCTGGATGAATTGCAGCCGCGAACCGACGGTTTATCCTATTCGGAGCAGATTACCTATGTGACCGACAGGCCCGGCCATGACAGACGTTATGCCATCGATGCCGGTAAGTTGCAGCGCGAACTGGGCTGGAAACCGGCCGAAACCTTCGAAACCGGTATTCGCAAGACCGTGCAATGGTATTTGGAGCATCAGGATTGGGTTAATAATGTACTTTCCGGCGACTATCAACGCTGGCTCGAAAAAAATTATGCGGAGCGTAATAAAGCATGAGGATCTTGCTTTTCGGAAAAAGCGGCCAGGTTGGATGGGAATTGCAACGCAGTCTAGCTCCTCTGGGAGACTTGATTGTTCTGGATAGAAACAGTAACGATCATTGCGGAGACTTGTGCAATTTGGAGGGTATAGGCAAAACCGTTGTGGATTTGCGTCCGGATGTCATCGTCAATGCCGCGGCGTATACGGCAGTCGATAAGGCCGAAGACGACTCTGAGCTGGCGGGTTTGATCAATGCCCAGGCTCCCGCCGTGCTGGCGAATGCCGCCAGGGATTGCGGTGCCTGGTTGCTGCATTATTCCACGGATTATGTTTTCGACGGCAGCGGTAATACGCCTTGGCGGGAATCGGACTCCGTCAATCCGTTGAGCGTTTACGGCAAAACCAAGCTCGAAGGCGAGCAAGCGATTCAGGCCTCGGGTTGTTTGCATCTGATCTTTCGCACCAGTTGGGTCTATGCGGCGCGTGGGCAGAATTTCGCCAAAACCATGCTGCGATTGGGGCAGGAAAGGGAGACTTTGTCGGTGATAGACGATCAGATCGGGGCGCCGACCGGGGCGGAATTGCTGGCGGACGTAACGGCGCATGCCATTCGCACCGCCTCGAAGCGGAAAGACGTATCCGGGCTGTATCATCTGGCGGCGAGCAGGGAATGCAGTTGGCATGCTTATGCGGCTTACGTGTTCGAGTTTGCCAGGCAGTCCGGTATTGCTTTAAAGCTGCAAGCCGATGCCTTGCAAGCCATTGCGACATCGCAATATCCAACCCCGGCCCGCAGGCCGTTGAATTCGCGCTTAAACACCGAAAAACTCCGAAACACCTTCGATTTGCAGCTACCGGCCTGGCAGCTTGGGGTGACGAGGATGCTGACTGAAATTTACGGAAAATAGACATGAAAGAACGCAAAGGTATTATCTTGGCCGGCGGCTCCGGCACCAGGCTCTATCCGGTCACCAAGGCGGTGTCCAAGCAGTTGCTGCCGATTTACGACAAGCCCATGATTTACTATCCGCTCAGCACCTTGATGTTGGCGGGAATCCGGGATGTTTTGATCATCTCCACGCCGCAGGACACGCCATTGTTTCGGCAGTTGCTTGGCGACGGCAGCGATTGGGGGATATCGTTGAGTTATGCGGTGCAGCCGAGTCCGGACGGTCTGGCGCAAGCCTTCATCATAGGCAAGGATTTTGTCGGTAACAATCCGAGTACCTTGATATTGGGCGACAATATTTTCTACGGCCACGATTTGCATGTGTTGCTCAGGAATGCCAATAGCCGCCAAACGGGGGCCACGGTGTTCGCTTACCACGTGCTTGATCCGGAGCGTTACGGCGTCGTCAGTTTCGATCGTGAAGGCAAGGCGACGACGCTGGAAGAAAAACCCGAGCAAGCCAAGAGCAATTACGCGGTAACCGGCTTGTATTTTTACGACGATCAGGTTGTCGACATTGCTGCCGATTTGAAGCCCTCTGCCAGAGGAGAGTTGGAAATAACCGACGTCAACAAGGTTTACCTGGAGCAACAGCAGTTAAACGTCGAAATCATGCGGCGTGGTTATGCGTGGCTGGATACGGGGACTCATGCCAGTTTGATCGAGGCTGGCAACTTCATCGAAACGATAGAAACCCGGCAAGGACTGAAAGTGGCTTGCCCCGAGGAAATCGCCTGGCGAAACGGCTGGATAGACGATGCCAAGGTCGAGACCTTGGCAAGGCCGCTCGCCAAGAACGGATATGGCCAATATCTGCTTGCGCTGCTGAATAAACGGGTGTTTTAGCCTGACCGATGGGAGTTCGCTGGATCGGGCTCCCGCTTGGTTTGCTGACAAAAAGCACATAAAAAAGGCCTTGCATTGCTGCAAGGCCTTCCGAATTCATGGTGCCCAAGGACAGAATCGAACTGTCGACACGAGGATTTTCAGTCCTCTGCTCTACCGACTGAGCTACCTGGGCTTGCTCAAGAGCAGCCTATTAAACCCTTTTGATGCTGCAAAGTCAAGTGAAAATATTGGCTATGTCGAGCCAGACTGGACAGGCCGGTAGGTTTATGCAATTCTCTGCGGCTGATTCAGCTTAAAAGCTGCATTTAGTGCACCAAAGGCATGAAAGATATCAGTCTGTTGCTCCGGTTTTTCCGGTCGTCGTTTGGGTAGATCGCCGAAGTTGGCAGCTATTCGAATCGTGGATGAAATGATTTTTTATGCTTCAGCGGCGTAAAGTACCCAATATCTAAAATTTTATGCAAACCTTAGAAAACATCGGTGGCCTGATCATCGACATGGACGGCGTGCTATGGCACGGGGATAGGCCTCAATCGGGACTGGTTGAATTCTTTCTGACTTTAAGGGAATTGAATCTGCCTTTCGTATTGGCGACCAACAATGCCGGCTCGAGTCCTGAGCAATATGTGTCCAAATTGCAGGGGATGGGGGTTACCGTCGAATTAAACCAAATTTTGACGTCGGGTATGGCGACGGCCTTGTATCTGGCGGAGCGTTATCCGCCGCCGGCTACCCGCGTGTTCGTGATCGGCGGCTTCGGATTGGTTCAGCCCTTGATGGATTTGGGCTTTACGTTGACGGGATTGGACGATGTCGCTGGCGGCAGGCACGCGGATTTGGTCGTTTGCGGGCTGGACAAGGCCTTGAGCTGGGATAAACTGTGTGCGGCGGCTCTGAATATTCAAGCCGGTGCGGACTTTTTCGGCACCAACGGCGATGTAACCTTGCCCAGCGAACGCGGGTTTCTACCCGGAAACGGAGCGACCTTGGCGGCATTGACGGCGGCGACCGGCGTTCATCCGGTCACGATAGGTAAGCCGGAACCCATTATTTATCAACAAGCGATGGGGCGGTTGGGCGTAGAAGCCGAGCGTGTGATTGCGATAGGCGATCGCCTGGATACCGATATCTTGGGCGCCGTGCGCGCCGGCATCCGCAGTGTGTTGGTGTTGTCCGGTATTTCCAATGTGGACGATTTGGCACGGGTCGATTATGCCCCGACCTGGATCATGAAAGATATTCAAGAACTTACTCGAGCATTGCGCGATTTATAAAGGAGCACTAATGAAAAAATTCATCGATAGTCCAGCCACCGTTCTGGATATGAGTCTGCAGGGTTTCGCCAAGGCGCATGCCGACATCGTCGAATTGAGCACAGAACCCAATTTCATTGCGCGCCGGCAACGCAAACAAGGCAAGGTAGCCTTGATTTCGGGCGGCGGTTCCGGCCACGAACCCTTGCATAGCGGTTTTGTCGGATACGGTATGCTGGATGCGGCTTGTCCTGGTCAAATCTTTACATCGCCGACGCCGGATCAGATGATGGCCGCGGCCGAAGCGGTAGAGGCTGGTGCGGGAGTGTTGTTCATCGTCAAAAACTACGCCGGTGACGTGATGAATTTCGAGATGGCCGCCGAAATGCTGGACAAACCGAATGCGACGGTGTTGGTCAACGACGACGTTTCCCTGCCTAAAGACCATGCGATAGGGCGGCGCGGCGTGGCGGGAACGGCCATCGTCGAAAAAATCGTCGGAGCCGCCGCCGAAGAGGGTTACGATTTGTTGGCCTGCAAAGCCCTGGGGGACAGGGTGGTGCGGGCAACCGCGTCTATGGGCGTGGCCTTGACTAGTTGTACCGTGCCGGCCCTGGGGCATCCGACCTTCGACCTGGCTGGCGACGAAATCGAAATGGGCGTGGGCATACACGGCGAACGCGGACGCGAAACCGGCAAATGGGTATCGGCCAGTGAAATCGTCGAGCAATTGGCAGGGCATTTGTTCGACGAATTAATGCCGCAAGCCGGTCAAGGCGCCTTGTTGCACGTGAACGGATTCGGAGCGACACCATTGGTGGAGTTGCATCTCGTATACGAATTGGCGTGGCAAACTTTCAATAAACGGGGCGTGAACATTCGGCGCTCGTTGGTCGGCAACTTTACCACGTCGCTGGACATGGCCGGGTGTTCGTTGACATTGACCTTATTGGACGAAGAAATGCAGCGCCTATGGGATGCGCCGGTCAATACCGCGGCGTTGCGCTGGGGTTGTTGAAAGTTTTTTGAAGGGTAGGGGAGTTGCGACTCCCCGACGATATTCGCTACCGGGTCTGGCTGATGACTGTTGCTATCGCACTAATCATCAGTTGGGCGGTTTTGGCGCCGGCATCGATATGGCCTTTGCTACGTTCTCCGAGGAACGAGGCACGGCCCTTGGTGGCCAGCATATCGCGTGTCGACTCGACCCCGGCTTCCGCCACCCGGCAGATATCCTCCAGTAGTTCGCTCGAGGATTTGCCAGCCGTAACGCCTTGATGCAACGCGTTGGCAACCGGGACCAGCACATCCAGCAGGGTTTTTTCGCCGACGTCGGCCTTGCCACGTTGCTTGACGGCATCGACGGCCGACAGAAAAGCCTCCGCAAAGGTTTCCAGGGTTGCCGGTTTGCCCTTGCTGTTTTTGTTAAGGCTGATGAACAGCGTTGCATATAACGATCCGGATGCACCGCCTACGGCCGTCATCACCGTCATGCCGATTTTTTGCCAGGCGGCTGTCCAGTCCAGGCCGGCAATCTCTTCGCTGTGTTTTTGCAAGGCTTCGATGCCGCGCTGTAAATTGAAAACGTGATCGCCATCGCCTATCGCCTGATCCAGTTCGGTTACCGCTTCGGCGTGCTCATTGATATCCGCTGCGATGGCGTTGATCAACTCAGGGAATTTTGCAGGCGTTAATGGCATGAGGGCTCCAGCTAAACGAGTGATTTTCGCTAGAGCATAGCCTTTGTTGTTTGCCGTGTCTAGGCCGCCGAATTGAGGCGGGTACTGGCTTGCTGCGGCAACATGCCGCACCTTGCACGTTTGAATGAGAACAAATTGGGCGTTTCGATCACGGTAAATACGATAGAATCCTGGGTTCAGCAACGTTATCCCGTATGTTATTTAATAATCAAAGCAGATGGAATCGAGATGTCTTTAACCAGTAAAAAAATTATATTGAAAAGTTTAGGTGTTGCCGTTTTAACTACAGGATTGGTGGCATGCGACGGGGCCGACGAACGCAAAGCTAAATATATGGACGAGGGTAAACAGCTTTTTGAAGCGGGCGATTTCGAAAAAGCCCAATTGGCCTACAAAAACGTGCTGCAGATCGATCCCAAAAATTGGGAAAGCCGTTTTCAAATGGCTGAAACATTGAGCAAGCAGGGCAAGATCGAGAATGCCTTCAAGGAATACAACACTGTCGTCGCCAATGACGAAAATCATGTCATGGCCAGGGTTAGAGTCGGCCAGTTGTTGTTGCTGAATAGAGCCGTCGATGACGCCGAGAAAATGGCTGATGAAGCCTTGGCTAAGGAGCCGGATAATGTCGAGGCCCTGGTCTTGAAAGCCGGTATTCAAATGGCCAAAAACGACGCCGATGGGGCCTCTCGGACGGTAGAAAAGGCTTTGCAAAAAAGTCCGGATGACGTTTCGGCCACGCTGATGAAGGCCTCGATCTGGGTCAAGGGCGGAAAGATCGATGAAGCGGTCTCGTTATTGAAGCAAGGTATAGACAAGAAAGCCGATAGCATTCCGTTGCGTACCATGCTGGTAGGGATATACGCCAGAAACCAACAGTTCCCCGAGGCGGAGGCTTTGTTGGAGGCTATCGTCAAGTTGGAGCCGAAACAAGTTCAGCACTATAAGAATCTGGCCTTGTTTCTAGTCGGCACCAATCAGTTGGACAAGGCCGAGTCCACATTGCGCGAAGCGGTCAAGGCCATGCCGGAAGAAGACGCCGCTAAAAGCAATCTGGTCGACTTCTTGGTCGAAAAGCGGGGTCTGGAAGCCGCAATTGCCGAATTGCTGCCGATTATCGAACAGAAGCCGGATGCCTATGGCTTGAAATTTAAATTGGCTTCTTTGCAATTAGCCAACAAACAGGCCGACAAGGCGGAAGAAACCTTGAAACAAGTGGTGGAGCAGGACAAACTCGGGCCCAACGGCCTGATGGCTCGCGATAAGTTGGCCTCAATGTATGCCGCAAGCAGACGGGTCGATGAGGCCAAGGCCTTGATCAAGGAAGTTTTGGCGGAAAACCCTCGTGATGCCGAAGCATTGACCCTGCGGGGACAATTCGCGTTGGCCGAGAATAATATTCCGGATGCGATTGGAGATTTTCGCGCCGTTCTGGTGGATCAACCGAATAACGTCAACGTGTTGAAGCTTTTGGCGACGACACATTTACGCAATAACGAAGAGGAATTGGCGCGGGAAAATATGGAAAAAGTCGTTGCCATTGCGCCGAACGACGAAACGGCGAGGCTCGATTTGGCAGGGTTGCAGCTCAAGGCGGGACATGAAGATCAGGCCAGGCAACAGATTGCCGATTTGCTGAAGGCAAATCCAAAGAGTCATAAAGGCCTGGAAACCTTATTCAAGCTGGAGGTATCCAAGAAGCAATGGGATAAGGCCCAGGCAGTTGCAAAGCAGGTGCAAACGACTTTTCCCGACGATGCCGCCGGATTTTACATGTCGGCGTTGGGCTATCAGGCCGAAGGCAAGCTGGATGCGGCTATCGATGCGTTTAAGCAGGCGCTGGTGAAAAAACCGGATGCGATCGAACCGCTGAGCGAACTGGTCAAAACTTACATGGCGCAAAAGCAGGGTGACAAAGCGGCAGCCGAGTTGCAACAGGTCATAAAACGCCATGCCGATCATTTCATTGCTTATAACCTGCTGGGCGGGATTCAGTTGAGCGAAAAGAAGATTTCCGAAGCCAAGGCTTCCTTTACGAAAGCTATGGAAATCAAGCCGGATTGGTTTAGCCCTTACCGGAATCTGGCGCTGATCGAATTGGTACAAAAAAATAACGCCGAGGCGGTCAAAATTTACACCGTGGGTATCGAAAAAACCAAAGGGGCGATGGAATTGGTCGATGACTTGGCGAGGATCTATCACAGTACAGGCGAACGCGATAAGGTGCTTGCGCTCTACGAAGATTCCGTCAAGCGCTATCCGAACTCGGCCTTGGCAGTCAATAATCTGGCGAGTTATTTATCCGATTATTTCGATAGTCCGGAAAATCTGGAACGCGCCGCCAAACTGGCAGAACCCTTGACCAAGTCCAACAATCCCAGCTTTTTGGATACGGTGGGCTGGATAGCTTATAAGCTGGGCAATCTGGACAAGGCCAAAGAAATGCTGGATAAGGCAAGCGCCTTGAATCCTAATCTTCCGATTAGCAACTATCATAGCGGCATGCTTTATTACAAGCGCAACGACCTGCTTAAGGCGCAAGAGTATTTGCAGAAAGCCGTGGATGCCAAGGCTAATTTCGACGGTCTGGATCAGGCGAAACAGACTTTGGAGAAAATCAAATCGGGCTCTTAAGATTCCGTCAGAAATAACTTGCCGGAATTCGGATTGTGCCGAACCGTACGATTACCCCCTCTTTGGAAAAGAGGGGGTGGGGGGATTTCTATTGAAAAGTTGAAGCCTAGTTAAAAACAATGTTGATTCTGGCGGCTTTCTTGCGTAAACCGGACTTTCAATAGCTTGTTTTTAGGACAGGAATGGGTCGATCGCGACTGGCATCAATTAAGCTTTCAGCCGGGGCAGGCGCTGTAATAAGCGCCGGCAAGGCCAAGCGGCATGGCGATTAGAATGGCGTCAAAGGCCATCAGCAAGGTTTCGCCGAGGTAAATTCGGATGATGGTAAACGTCACCCAGGGCTGCCATCCTTTTATAAAACTGAGAGCATGGTTATTGTCGTTCTAAAAAGCCGGCAATTTTGGACGCCATCGCCTTAGCCCCGTGCTGGGTGACTTTTTCATGGTTGCCCTTTAATTCGACTGCGAAATTTGCGCCTAATGTTCGATTCCTGACGTCGACCAGATGTACCAGCAGGTAGGAATACAAAAAACTGGGTTTGCTATGTTGACCGACGACGACCCAGTCGGCGCCGTATTTACGCCCCAGATCGGCCGCCAGGTCGTGGAAGTGGAATAAATAACCGAAACCCGGATTGGCGGCCAGTTGGGCGTCGGCGCTTATCCTGACGATGGTGTAATCGCCGGACTGGCGAACCGAGCGCTCCAGCAACGGCCGTAGGCTTGCGGTGCGTTGGCGTTCGGTAGGCGTATTGGGCAATGAACTTATGTCGTTGAGTTCGAAATCCAGCACGGCGATGCGGGGTGAGGCGTTTGAGTTGTGGCCAAGCAAGAGCGGCAATAATAGTGCAAAAATGAGTTTACTCGTCATCTCGTCGACTCCTTGCCGGAGGATTCGGCAGTCTTCATTTGAAGCTGATCTTTATGCAGCGCGATAAAGTCAGGCATACCCAAGCCTGCAATGATATTGAAATCATCGTCCAGAATTTCGTAGAACCAGCCGTCGCTACCGTGTATGCAGAACAAGACGATGGCATCGATTTCGCCGCCACCCTCCCGGTGCGGTACTTCGCTGGCGGGACTGCGGGTATAACTGCCGACCTTGCGGATTTCCCTCAGTTCGCCATCAGCCTCGTAAATTCGGTGTTCGCCCTGAATCACGAAGGTGTCGTTAGGCACCTTATGTCTATGCAAAATGATTTGCTTTCCCGCGGCGAATTTGAACAAAACAATCACGGTTCCGGCGTTGGTATCGATGTCCAGCACGAAGTAATGTAAATGTTCGAATCCGGTCAGGGTTTGCCAATCGATGTGGCTGTCGTCGAATAGAGTGGTGGTCATGGGTATACTCCCGTTTAGATGGTGATATTGACGGGCTCAGTCTAGGTGTTGAAACGGTTGGTGTAAGCCGAGACTTGCCCGCCGATTCCGGGCAATTTGCCCGGCGTTGGGGTGGTGGCTTTGTCACATGGACTTGCGCTTTTAAAATAAGAGGCGATGTCATCGAATGAATAGGCCGGGTCATGAAACTACAAAGATTGTTGCTGCTCTGTATCACGCTGGCCGGGCTGACCTGTTGGTTGGCGACCGTGTCTTACGTATTGTTCTCGAGTCATGTTCGAGCCGAAGAGGACGCTCAAAAACTGGCCGTATCGTTGGGCAAGCAACTCGAAGGGCAGCTGTTGCTAAAAAAGGCCGGTATAGGCGGAATCAATGACTTTCCGGATTTCGAATGGTGGAAGCAGACGGGGCTGCGACCGGATGTCTGCGTCGCCTATACGGCAAGGGATGGCGGACGGTCTCGCCGATTGTGTACAGGCGGTTGGCCGTATGGCGACGAGTGGCCTTTGGGTTTCGAAAGGCTCTATCGGGCGGTTTTTCAGGCAGGCCATTCGGTACGTCGGGAGGTGGCTATCGATGGGCGAGTCTACGGGGAATTGACGGTGACTGCCGGGGCTGGTCTGGAACTTACGCAAGCATGGCGCGAGATGCGCAGTCTGATGTTGTTGTCCGGGGTTACGCTGTCGGTGGTTTGTCTGTTGGTCTATTGGAGCATCAGTCGGGCGCTTCGGCCCGTGAAAACCATAGTCTTCTGTCTGCAAACCATGGAAGCGGGCGATTTGAATTTGCGCGTGCCTGATTTCGAGCTTGTCGAATGGCGGCTGATAGGCTCGGCGATCAACCGTTTCGCGCTCAGCCAGCAGCAGTTGCTGGCCGAGCGGCAAAGCCTGGTGCTGAGGTTGATCGCATTGCAGGAAGAAGAGCGGCGATATTTGGCGCGCGAATTACACGACGAGTTCGGGCAATGTCTGGCAGCGGTTAATGCCGTTGCCAGTTCCATTCGATTTGGTGCCGTTGAACGCTGTCCGGAACTGGCCGCCGAAGCCGAGCAGATCAGCCAGATTACCCAACGTATGTTGCAAACAGTTCGGGGTTTGCTTGGACGTCTGCGGCCGGCCGAGTTCGACGAACTTGGTTTGGCAAGTAGCTTAAAGGGCTTGATTGCAGCCTGGAATGCCCGCGGCAGTCGAACCCGCCATCGATTGACTATCGTTGGCGACAGCGGCTGCTTGTCAGAATCCAAGGCCGAAGCCTTGTTTCGCATCGCCCAGGAATGCTTGACCAATATCGCCAAGCATGCCGCGGCATCCGAGGTCGAACTGTGTCTGACGATAACGGAATCCGCTGTCGAACTGGATATTCGGGACAACGGTATCGCCGGGAAATTGCCGTTTGCAAATGCCGGCGGCATAGGCTTGCTGGGAATGCGCGAGCGGGTTTCAGCCTTGCGCGGCCGATTGGATTTGAGAATTGGCCAACCTCGAGGTTTGATTGTCAACGTCGTCTTGCCGAGAATTGAATCAACGGGAGCCTGCCTATGATCAGGATTTTACTGGTCGACGATCACGCCATCGTGCGGGAAGGTTACCGAGGCTTATTGGCCAAGCAGCCGGGTATGCAGGTCGTGGCGGAAGCAGGCGACGGCGCCGTCGCTTATCTTTTGTTCAAGGAGCATTTACCCGATCTG
>JAQTYP010000049.1 GCA_028688235.1 Methylomonas sp. | reverse complement strand
AATTAATACTTTAGACCAAGCTACACAAGTTAATGCAAATTCAGCAACAGTAATAAGTGATTTAGCAACGGAAGTTACAAAATTATCTGAAAATCGTTCTCTATTATCGAGTGCTCAATAATGGTGCATCGGCGACGACACGGACTGACTGGGATATTAATTTGGTATTGTCGGAGTCTAGCGATCCTGAATCAGATAGTCCATATTTCCTCTTTTATGAAAATGTAGGCTTTATACTCGATCCCGGAGAAGTGGTTTACCGCGATGCCAGCAATGCTGCCAGTTTTAATCTGTTTCTGACTCAAGAAGGAAGTTTAATCCCTAACGGTACTTACTATATGTCGTTATGGGTGGATGATTTAAAAAGAGAGCCGGAAAGTAATGAAATCAACAATATATCGACAGGAAATCAGCAAGCAACATTGTCGGGGTTTTCTGCCAAACGTAATGTAAAACAAGATGGCAGCGCTAAAATGCAAAGCACGCAAGTAACAAGTCCTACGACTTCAGTTTTCAATGGAAAACACTTGCCATCCAATATCATGATGAGAAAGGTCGAAATTTCTGAGCGCGGCGACGGAAGTAAGAGTATTGCTTTTACCGATGAGGTCGTAACTGTGCCAAAGACAACTACGCAAGGAGAGCAAGTGTATGGCAAGGTCATGAAATCGGCTGATTATGCGGTTTTCCAGCGGACAACACAAAATAAAATGCCTGTAATCAACGATACGCGACATGACAATAAATAATTTGATCATATTGTTTTGTATCAGCCAATTAGGTTTAACGGGATGCTCCGTATCAGCAGATCCCGGGCAGGCAAGGTATAAAACCGAAGAAAACGCTGTTAATCCAACATTGGCCGATCCCTCGATCAAAAAATGTATTGATGATGGCTATCGACCCATTTCGGTCAAGCAAGATGGCATAACGCGCAGTTATTTATGCATCAATCCATTGTCTAATGCAAAATGCGATAGTTGGCGTTATTTTAGGGGCGAATGCAGTCTGACGGTACCGTCTTCTGATGAGAGCATAGGGCCAACGCAACAAGGTGAAGTGCCTAAGGGGCAATAGCCGTGCCTAAGCAGGTTTTCCGATGGATATCGTTATTTCGGTGAGTCTGGGCAAATTTGAGCGACTCCTTCGAAACTGAAAAATAGATCAATTGTGAAAGCTGTGGGCGAGAAAACCTTGAACTCATCCTCACACTATACCCACCGCAGTTGATGAAAATAATATGATTTTTAGGCCAGAAGGGAGTATAGCAACTGGCTTAACCACAGCCAGAAACGTAAGCCCCATTCACTGGTATAGCCGACGCTGGTAAACACGATATCGCCATGGTTATCGATAAAAAATACGGCCGGCACGGCACGGACGCCATAGGTTTGGCCAATGGTACCGTCGCGATCATCGACCACAGGCCAATCCAGCTTGTTCTCCGATAAGTGGCCTGATAGAGATTGGGTGTCTGCGGACCGCACGGCCACGGTAAGGCCTGGGTAGTCGCGCAGGACGGCGTCGACGTTGTCATGCATGGCCCGGCAAACGCCGCACCATTCCGCCCAAAAATACAGCAAGGCCGGGCCTTTTGTTAAATAATGCATGGACGGATGTCCATCCAGAGTGTCGCGAGCGATAAGGGGAGGCTTCCCGGTGACCAAGCCGCTGCTGATCAGAAACTGGCCTGCGAAAATGAACAAAAAAGCAACAATATAAAGAACCGACTTCTTGAACATCACAAGCCTCGCATCAAACTGGCACCGTGTTGTTTCAGCCAACGCCTATGTGTTAGGTAGTCCGGCATATAATCGCTTACCAACGTCCAAAAGTCTTTCGAATGGTTTTTATGCTTGATGTGGCATAACTCGTGTACGACGACGTATTCCAGAATGATGGGTGGAGCCAGGGCTAGCAGCCAGTTTAAATTGATGTCGTTATTCGGGCCGCAGCTTCCCCAACGGCTTTTTTGAGTCTTGATTCTGAGGCTGCGGGGTACCAGCTGATGCTTTAGGCTGTGTTTTGCGATCAGCTCGCTTGCTTGTTGTCGCACTTGAAGTTTCATCCATTGTTCGAGGGCCCGCCTAATCCGGTCCGAGCCAAATTCCTGATGAGTCGCGGGTAAATACACCACGAATTGCTTATCCTGAACCAATTGCAATCTGATCTGCTTTGCGGAAGTCGGCGTAACCGTCAGCGGAATTTGATCCCCACGATAGGGGACGGTCACGCCGTCGATATATTCAGCGGGTGATAGGGATTTGGTCTTGTCGGAGCGGCTATGAATGCGTTTGACGGCATCCCTGATCCAGAGTTGCTGAGAATCGACAAAAGACCTGATGCAGCGTTCCGATGTTTTCATCGGTGCAACAACTTCGACCTTGTTGGCTGAAACGACGATACGGGTTTTCGTTGCGCGTTCGCTGCGGCGTAGAAAATAATGCAAATCCGATTCGTTGGGGGAAGATAGAAGGTAAGCTTTCATGTAGTTAAATGCTAATCGGTTGCTTCGCCGAAGTTTTCAGGTTCTTGGTTGATCATATGCGTCGCCAATTGCTGCAAGGCATTCAGAATATTGGTGCGTAAGCGCGGATCCATGGCAATTTCGGTCAAGGCTTTGTCCATGCAGAGCATCCACTGGTCGCGTTCGGATTCGCCAATCTTGAACGGGAAGTGGCGCATCCTGAGCATGGGGTGACCGTATTCCTCGATATACAAATTGGGTCCACCCAGCCAGCCACATAAGAATTTGAACAGCTTGTCCTTGGCCGAGGCAAGGTTGGGCTGATGCATTTCGCGGATGCCACGAACTTCCGGCAAGATATCCATATAAAAATAAAATCGATCGACCAGGCTGCGAATGGCGGTTTCACCGCCGATAAAATCGTAAGGGGTAGGTACTGACATGTAGGTAAATTATGCTTGAGTCATTAATTGTTGTTTATACTATTTGGAATTGGATCTAAATATCGGAAACTCGATCGGTATTGTAAGGTCCTATTGACGCACGACTCAATTTTTAGGAGAACATTATTATGCGATTAAATACAGCTGTTAGGTCGGACTCGAGCATACTGGAAACCAACAGGGTTCTAAGGAATACTTATTTACTGTTGTCGATGACGTTATTGTTCAGTGCCGCGATGGCGGCGGTAGCAATGGCATTGAATCTGCCCCATCCTGGCTTGATTGTTACATTGGTCGGCTATTTCGGGCTGCTGTATCTGACGACTAAGTTTAGTAACAGTGCCTGGGGTATAGGTTTCGTGTTTGCGTTGACAGGCTTCATGGGTATGACCTTGGGGCCGCTATTGAACATGTATGTACAAGCCTTCAGTAACGGCCATCAGTTGATTCTGACCGCGCTGGGTGGTTCAGGCGTGATATTCTTGGGCTTGTCGGCATATGCCTTGAGCACGCGCAAAGATTTCAGCTTTATGGCGGGATTTCTGATGGTGGGTGTGTTGGTTGCGTTCTTTGCCGGTTTGGCTGCCGTGTTGTTTTCAATTCCAGCTCTGACGCTGGCGGTATCGGTCATGTTCATTTTGTTGATGTCAGGCATGATACTGTTCCAAACCAGTGCGATCATTCACGGCGGGGAAACCAATTACATCTTGGCCACGGTTTCATTGTACGTCTCGCTTTACAATTTGTTCACCAGTTTGTTGCAATTGTTGGGCGTGTTTGGCGGGGATGACTGATTCATCGCCTGGAACGAAAAAGCCCGGCTAGGCCGGGCTTTTTTTGCTGAGGTAAAAAGTCAAACTTTAGGCGATGCTTAAAATTTCAATTTTTACTTTAGTGAGACCTGCTTGTACAAATCCAAGTTCCTTCGCGGCTCTTTTCGATAAGTCGACGACATGTTTATTGGACTTACTCATCCTGTCATTGACCTTGACGATCACACTGCGATTGTTTTTCAGATTGGTTACACGCAACTGAGTACCCATAGGTAGAGAATTATGGGCGGCAGTCAGGCCGTTTTTATCATAGGGAATGCCACTGGTAGTGGCGAGCCCATGATATTTGTCGCTGTAGAATGAAGCGACCCCGGCACTGCGGGTCTGTATATGGCCATGCTTTTCGGTTTTCGCAAGACCAATTGAACAAAAGGACAACAATGAAATTGAAAGTATGGCTTTCGCAAGCCATAGGTTCTTTCGCTGTTCCATCCTTCACCTCCTTACGCTAAGTAGTTGATAAAAGGCGGTTCAGGGTAACCCAGCAAAAGGGCATTTGCAAGTTTAAACGTAGTTTTCGGGCATCAGGCGTTGCCCTTTGGCTACAAAAATTCCCGTTGAGGTCAGTGCTAATGGTGGCTGTAGCCGAGCATGAGTCTAAAATTAAAATTAGATTAAATAGCCTGTGTACGGGAGCGATAATCCAAAAAAATTGCAGCGAGTCCACGAAAAGCGCGAAATAAATCGGTTTGTTGCTCGGGTTTTTCCGTTTACCCTATAAAAATCAACTGATTTTTAGGTTCACCGTTTGGATGGCAATCCTAAGTTGCCAGCATTTCGAAATTTCGTGTCTTTTTTAGCTTAACTGCAGATTTATGATCGCTTTAAATCCGATATTCCGCAGACCGCGCATGAGCAGTCAGACTTTCCCCTCTCGCCAGCACCGAGGCCACTTTCCCTAACTCCGATGCGCCTTTGGCGGAACAATTGATCAAGCTGCTGCGCTTTTGAAAATCGTAAACGCCTAATGGTGAGGAATAACGGGCTGTGCTGGACGTCGGTAACACGTGGTTAGGCCCAGCACAATAATCGCCTAAGGCTTCGGCCGTGTAGCGACCCATGAAGATCGCGCCGGCATTGCGGATTTGCGCGCACAAGGATTCCGGATCGGCAACGGAAAGTTCCAGATGTTCAGGCGCGATGCGGTTAGCGACTTCGGCGGCTTCTGACAAGTTGGTGACCTTGATGAAGGCGCCGCGGCCGGTCAGCGAGGAGCGGATGATGTCGGCGCGCTCCATTTCCGGTAATAACTTGTTGATGCTGGCTTCGACCTTGTCCAGAAAATCGGCGTCGTCGCTGATCAGAATCGATTGGGCGTTTTCGTCGTGTTCGGCTTGCGAAAACAGGTCCATCGCTATCCAATCCGGGTTGGTTTGGCCGTCGCAAATAATCAAAATCTCGGAAGGGCCGGCGATCATGTCTATACCGACTTGGCCGAACACCAGTTTCTTGGCGGTGGCGACGTAGATGTTGCCGGGACCTACGATCTTGTCGACGGCCGGGACTGTTTCTGTACCGTAGGCCAACGCGGCAACGGCTTGGGCTCCGCCTACCGTGAATACTCGGTCGACGCCGGCGATATAGGCCGCCGCCAATACCATAGCATTGGTTTCGCCGCGCGGTGTCGGGACGACCATGATCAATTCGCCTACGCCTGCGACTTTGGCCGGTATCGCGTTCATTAACACCGACGAAGGATATGCGGCTTTACCGCCCGGCACATATAGGCCGGCTTTGTCCAGCGGCGTGACTTTCTGGCCGAGCAGTGTGCCGTCGGCCTCGTGAAATTGCCAAGACTGGATTTTTTGATGCTCAGCGTAATTTCTAACGCGCTCGGCAGCCGTTTGCAATGCTTGGGCTTGATCGGCCGGCAAGCTTTCCCAGGCTTGTTTTAAAGTGCTTTTATCCAATTCCAGTTCGCCTGCCGAGTTGAAATCGGTATGGTCGAAGCGGTTGGTGTAATCGATCAGAGCTGCATCCCCACGTTGCCTGACATCGGCGATGATGTCCAGCACTCGTTTATGGATTTCCATGTCGTCGCTGGCGTCCCAGGCCAGGCGCTGTTTCAGTTGGGCGTCGAAATCGGCGGAAGCGTTGTCGAGACGGAGCATGTGGATCGCAGTCATGGCATTACCTTTGCGCTAAGGTGGTTTCGAACTGGTCTATCAGGGCTTGAATGGCTTGATGCTTCATTTTCATCGCGGCCTTGTTGACGACCAAGCGCGAGGTGATATTGGCGATTAGTTCGCGCGGTTCCAGACCGTTGGCTTTCAAGGTGTTGCCGGTATCGACCAAGTCGACGATGCAATCGGCCAAGCCGACCAACGGAGCTAACTCCATCGAGCCGTAGAGTTTGATAATTTCGGCTTGTATGCCTAAGTCGGCATAATAGCGTTGGGCGGTTTTGACATATTTGGTGGCGACGCGCAAGCGGCCTTTGACGGGCGCCGAATCGACAGGACCCGCAGTCATCAAGCGGCAGCCGGCTATGCCCAAATCCAAGGGTTCGTAAAGACTTTCCGCGCCGTGCTCCAGCAATACATCCTTGCCGGCAATCCCCATGTCCGCCGCGCCGTATTCTACGAAAGTCGGTACGTCTGTGGCGCGGATGATGACTAATTGCACATCGGGGCGGGTGGTTTGCAAAATTAGCTTGCGGCTTTTGTCCGGGTCGTCCACCGGCGTGATGCCGGCTTGTTGTAAAAACGGCAGAGCCTCTTCGTAGATCCGGCCCTTGGATACGGCGATAGTGAGCATGATTTTAGGCAAGTGTTAGTTGGGGACGCGGCGTATCGTAGCACCGAGCTGAGTCAGTTTTTCTTCGATATGGTCGTATCCGCGGTCGATGTGATAAATGCGGTCTACCAAGGTGTCGCCGTCGGCAACCAGCGCGGCAAGAACCAAGCTGGCCGATGCGCGCAAATCGGTGGCCATGACCGGTGCTCCGGTCAGGCGATCGATGCCGGTGATGATGGCGGTGTTGGATTCCAGTTTGATTTGCGAACCCATGCGCTGCAGTTCTTGCACGTGCATGAAACGGTTTTCGAATACGGTTTCGGTAATCAAGCCCACGCCTTCGGCGACCGAGTTCAAAGCGGTGAACTGCGCTTGCATGTCGGTAGGGAAGGCCGGGTAAGGAGCCGTGCGCACGGTGACGGCCTTGGGACGCTTGCCGTGCATGTTCAGCTCTATCCAGTTTTCGCCGCAGGTGATCTCGGCACCGGCTTCGCGCAGTTTGTCCAGCACGGCGTCCAAGGTGTTGGGGTCGGTGTTTTTCAATTTGACTCGGCCGCGGCTGATCGCGCCTGCCACCAAATAGGTGCCGGTTTCGATGCGGTCGGGCAGAATATCGTAATGCAGGTCGGCTACGCCGAGCTTTTCGACGCCTTCGACCGTCAAAATATCGGTGCCTATGCCGCTGATTTTTGCGCCCATTTCGTTCAGGAAATAAGCCAAGTCGGATACTTCGGGCTCCTTGGCCGCGTTTTCGATGATAGTCGTGCCTTCGGCCAGCGTTGCGGCCATCAGGATATTTTCGGTGCCGGTTACGGTGATTTTATCCAAGACCAAGCGGCAACCTTTCAGGCGCTTGGCTGTAGCGTGAATGTAACCGGCTTCCACTTGAATGTCGGCGCCCATTTTGATCAAAGAGTCGATATGAATATCGACGGGTCGGGAGCCTATTGCGCAGCCGCCGAGCAGGGATACATGGGCCTCGCCGAAACGTGCCAGTAAAGGTCCCAATACCAGAATCGAAGCCCTCATGGTTTTAACCAGTTCGTAAGGCGCCTCGTATTTGTCTATCTTGCTGGAGTCGACTGCGATGTTCATTTTTTCGTCGACCATTAAACCGACGCCCATTTGCCCCAGTAATTCCAGTGTGGTCGTAATGTCGTGCAAATGCGGAACGTTGCCGACGCTGACGGGCACTTCGGAGAGTAAAGTTGCGGCCAGAATCGGCAAGGCGGCATTTTTGGCGCCGGAAATTCTTAGTTCGCCGTCAAGAGCTTGGCCGCCGGTAATCAGTAATTTATCCATGGATATTGCTTATGGTGTTGGGGGCGGTGCTTGGAGCGTCGCCGGAGTAGTATTCGGTTTTGTCGAATCCGCTCAGTGTGGCCAGCGCCAGTAACTGATCGGGAATGTTCTTGAAGCGCAGTTGGGCTCTAATCATTCGGCTTTGTCTGATCCATTCGATCATCAACGCCAAGCCGGCGCTATCGGTCCTGCCAACTTTCGCCAAATCGATGCAGATGGTATCGATGCCCTTTAGAAATTTAAAGGACTTTAGCGTTTCTTTGTCTATGCTGGCGAAGGTCAGGTTGCCTTCCACGCTAAAGTAACCCGGCGACTGTTCGATCAGACTCAGTTTTGCCATTATTTGCCTTCCGCCTTGTTCATCATGAATTTGCCTATCATTTCTTCCAGTACGATGGCGGAACTAGTGATGTCGATTTGGCTTTTGTCTTTCAAATAGTCATCGGATGCGCCGGGATCTATGCTGATGTATTGTTCGCCCAACAAGCCTGCGGTATAGATGCTGGCGCCGGAGTCTTCCGGCAGATTGTCGTATTGAGATTCTATGCGCATTTGTACGACGGCTTCATGCGAGGCTTTATCCAGCGTGATCGAAGATACCCTGCCTATGCGCACGCCCGCGACCGACACCGGGGATTTGACTTTCAATCCACCGGAGTTTTGGAAACGCGCTGTCACGGTATAACTATCGTTGCTTGAGTAGGTGCCGAGATTGCTGACTTGCAAAGCCATATAAAATAAAGCGGCAATGCCAGTAGCAACGAACAGGCCAACCAGTGTGTCCTGAGTCTTGGAATGCTGCATGTTAAATATCTCCAAACATGAGTGCAGTTAAGATGAAATCGAGTCCGAGTACGGAAAAGGCCGAATTGACCACGGTGCGGGTGGTGGCCCGGCTGACGCCTTCCGAAGTCGGTATCGCGTCATAGCCTTCGAATAAAGCGATCCATGACACGACGAATCCGAATACGACGCTTTTGATGATGCCGTTGACAATGTCTTCGCGAAAGTCGATGTTGGCTTGCATTTGCGCCCAGAATGCGCCGTCGTCTACGCCCAACATGCCGACGCCGACCAGATGGCCGCCCATGACGCCAATCGCGCTGAACAATGCAGCCAGCAAAGGCATGGACAAAAAGCCGGCCAGAAAGCGCGGCGAGATGATGCGGTTGATCGGGTCTACCGCCATCATCTCCATGCCGGACAATTGTTCGGTGGCTTTCATCAGGCCGATTTCGGCTGTCAGCGCCGAGCCCGCCCTGCCCGCGAACAACAAGGCCGATACGACGGGGCCGAGTTCGCGCACCAGGGATGCGGCGACCATGACGCCAAGGGATTCCTCGGCGCCGAAATCCGACAAGATGTTAAAGCCTTGTAAACCCAGTACCATGCCGACGAAGAGGCCCGATATCGTGATGATCAGGAACGACAATACGCCGATCGAATACAGCTGCTTGATCAGCAAATTGGGGCGAGGCAGGATCTCGCGCATGCCGGTCAGTGCGTGCAGCAGAAAAAAGGTGGCGCGCCCCAACTTGGCAAAGCTATGGCGGGTGATTTTACCCAGGGATTCTAAGAATTCGAGCATGATAAGATCAAGAGTGGCGGCTAGTCAGCAAATCGTCCAGATAATCCCGGGCCGGATAATGAAAATGTACCGGTCCATCGGCGTCGCCGTTCATGAACTGTTGGACCCATGCCGAGTCCGATTGAGCCAGTTGTGTCGGTGTGCCATGGCCGACGATTTTGCCGTCCGATAGTACGTAAATATAATCGGCAATCGCGGCGGTTTCCTGAACGTCGTGAGACACGATGATGCTGGTCAGTCGCAATGTGGTGTTGAGCGATTTTATCAAATGCACCAATGCGCCCATAGAGATGGGATCTTGGCCGGTGAAGGGTTCGTCGTACATGATCATCATGGGGTCGAGCGCGATCGCCCTCGCCAACGCCACGCGTCTGGCCATGCCGCCGGAAAGTTCGTTCGGCATCAGGTGGCGCGCGCCGCGTAATCCTACGGCGTGCAGCTTCATCAATACCAACGTACGTATCATCGATTCCGGCAAATGCGTATGTTCCCTGAGTGGAAAGGCTACATTGTCGTAGACGTTCATGTCGGTCAACAGTGCGCCGCTCTGGAACAGCATGCCCATACGTTTGCGCAAGCTATATAGATCTCTGGTTTTTAGTCTGTGGACATTTTGGTCGTCAACCCATATCTCGCCGGCATCGGGGTATAGTTGGCCGCCGATCAGCTTTAACAGCGTTGTCTTGCCAGTGCCGCTCGGCCCCATGATAGCAGTGACTTTGCCGCGTTGAATGTCGAGGCTGATATCGTCGAAAATCTTTCTGCTTCCGCGTGAGAAGCTCAGATTTTTGACGCTGACGATATGATTTGTTGCGCTTTCGCTATTAGGCATTTGCCGAAATCACAAGAATTTTTGGGTTCGAATCGGCTATTTTGTATGAGGCATTGCGAATAAGTCAATGACTCCTGATGAAAAGCTTGGGCGGAACATGCAATAATGGTTCCCTTTTAGAAATGGGTATCGAGGTAGGGGTTTGGGGCGCGATCAAAACTTTCAGGCATTGGCATTGGCTGTCATACAGACCGAAATGCAGGCAGTAGCCAAGTTAGCCGAACGCATCGATGAGCAATTTACCAAGGCCTGTCATTTATTACTGGCATGCAAAGGTCGTGTGGTTGTCACCGGCATGGGTAAATCCGGTCATATTGCCGGTAAAATTGCCGCCACGCTGGCCAGTACCGGTACCCCGGCTTTTTTTGTACATCCAGGCGAAGCCAGTCACGGCGACTTAGGTATGATTACTCGGCAAGATGTGGTGTTGGCCTTGTCGAATTCCGGTAATACCGAAGAAATATTAACGATTTTACCTATCATTAAGCGATTGGGCGTGCCGCTGATCGCAATGACCGGAAATCCGGATTCGACATTGGGGCGATTCGCTACCGTTCATATCGATGTCGGCGTCGAACAAGAGGCGTGCCCGCTGGGGCTGGCGCCGACATCCAGTACGACGGCGGCCTTGGTGATGGGTGATGCGCTGGCGGTATCTTTACTGCAAACCAAAGGCTTTACCCGTGACGATTTTGCGCTGTCTCATCCCGGCGGTAGCTTGGGCAAGCGCTTGTTGTTGCAAGTTGGCGATATCATGCATAAGGATGAGGAGGTGCCGGTCGTGGCCGATACGGTGCTGGTTAGCGAAGCCTTGTTGGAAATGACAGAGAAAAAATTGGGCATGACGGCGGTGATCGATCATAACCGGTCGGTGGCAGGCATATTTACCGATGGTGATTTAAGGCGCATGCTGGAAAAAAATCTGGACGTGCATGTGACGCCGGTATCCGACGTCATGACCAGGCCCTGCATGGCGATAGGCCCGGACATTTTGGCGGCCGAAGCCATGCAGATCATGGAAAGCAAGAAGATTAACGCCTTGTTGGTGGTCGATGATCAGCGGAGTCTGCTCGGTGCGTTGAATATGCACGATTTGCTGCGCGCCGGTATTGTTTGAGGGCGGGTTTATGTTGTTGAGCTTGACCGAGGAACAGCAGAACAAGATTCAGGCATTGAAGTTGTTGATTCTGGATGTGGACGGCGTATTGACCGATGGTCGTTTGTTTTTCGACGATCATGGGAAGGAATACAAGTGCTTCCATGCCCGCGACGGACATGGCATAAAGCTGTTGCGGGAATCCGGCGTGGAGGTGGCGGTCATATCGGGGCGCAAGTCCAATTCGGTGGCTATCCGCATGCAAAGTCTGGGGGTCATGCACGTCTATCAAGGTCATGAGAACAAGCGTTCTGCCTTTGCCGAAATTTTGCGTAACCTCAGTTTGAGCCCCAAGCAGGTGGCTCATGTCGGTGATGATGTTCTGGATTTGTCGATTATGGTTCAGGCCGGGTTTGCAGTTGCGGTTGCCGATGCGCATTTTGCGGTAAAGCAACATGCGGATTGGTGTACGCAAACGCCGGGAGGCTTGGGCGCCGTGCGTGAGGTATGCGATCTGATCATGCAGGTTCAGGGTACGTTCGATGTTATGTTGCAGCGTTATCTATGACTTTTTGGGACAAATATCAGCTTTATTTTTATGTCGCCATGGCGGCCTTGGCGACTTGGTGGCTGCAGCAGCTTTACGAGCTACGCCAGGCGGAGATCAAGGTGGCGGAAAATAGCCCGGATTTCTTTAGTACGGGCTATTACAAGAAAGAGATGGATCTGCACGGGCGTCCGAAGAGCGAATTGACAGCCGATAAAATGCGGCATTACAAATCCGACGGCAGTACGCATTTGGATCGGCCGGTAATGACCTTGTACAACCCCGGTGCCGCGCCTTGGGTGATACGCTCCGATGGCGGTATCATGGCGTCCGATGGCGATCATTTGCAGTTGATGGGCCACGCCGTCGTCAACCGCGAAGCCTCGGAAAATAACGCCGCATTGAAGGTCACGACTTCGGATTTGAGAGTGACATTGTCGAGCAATTATGCGGAGACTTCGGCTTGGGCGGATATCGTCAGCCCTCCAAATCAAACATCCGGAACAGGGATGGAAGTGACTTTTGTGAGT
>JAQTYP010000048.1 GCA_028688235.1 Methylomonas sp. | reverse complement strand
TGCGGTGACGGCTTGTCGGTTCATCCAGGCAAAACCCAAAGCCAGTCCCATCATCATGATCTTGACCATCAGCAGGTTGCCGTAGCCCGCACCGATGAATCCCTGGAAGGTGCGAATGTAGTACCAGGCCAGCGGCGTGCCTGTGATTAATAGCGCAACGACGGCGGCGATGCCTAGACCGGAAAAGCGGTGTAGCAGCATGGGCCACAGATCGACGGAAATCGCGTTTTGTTTTTTTAGTCGCCAGATCGCCAGTAATTGGAAGATGCTGCCTACCCAGATTGCCGCGGCGATTTGATGGCAGACGGTCATCGTCATCAATAGCGCGCGGTCTTCCAGGCGGCTGGCGCCATGCACTAGCCAGGCGGCCGCCATGACCAGCGGCGCGATAATGGTGAGCGACATCAACCAATGTTGCTTCGAGCGCAAATTGTTTTTCAGCTTGAGCTTGACGAACATGAACAAGACCAGCGCAAACATGGCCCTAGACAGGCCGGCATTGAATTGCACGGTATGAAAAAAGGCCGGAAACGGCGATTTGCCCAATGTCACCGCCATCAACCATATTTTTAGGCCGATTTTAGACAATTGAGTAATGATCAAGGCTTTACTGCCGAATTCGATTAGGCCGGCGGTCTTGTTTAATAAGGCGTTGTTGTAGTTTGTGTCGTTTTCCCAAGGGCGCAGGACCAGAAGTCCCCAGAACAAACCGCCGATAGCGATCGAGTAAAAGGTCAGATCGACGCCGCCGATCAGAGAATCAAGATAATCTGCAATGCCTTCCATACGATTTATTTAGGCTGTTTGACAAAGAAACGCAGCAGGTCTTCGCTCAAGTGACCGTCGGCTGCGAAAATTTTCAATTTGATCGCATATTCGCCCGGTTCCAGCGCAGGCAAATCCAGCAGAACCGTGCCAGCTTTGGCGCCAGGCGTGGCGGGTATGACCTGCATCTTGTCGCCGGCACTGACTAAAAATACCTCGGACAAGTCCAGTTCTACCTTGGAATTGAACGTCAGTTCCACCTGGCTGGCCTGATTGACCGGTACGGGTTTTAGTTTCAAGGAATTATGAGTCACGACGGCATGGGCAAAAACGCCGGTGCTGAAAGTCAATGCCAGGGCCAACAAAGCCGGTTGTAGGTAACGCATCGGAGACTCCTATTTTTTGTTTTTTAACGCATGGCTGGCCAGATTTTTCCCCAGCGTCCAGATAGAACCCGTGACGTTGTGGGTGTCGGCTACGGTTTTATCGAAGGCGTCGACTATCCAGTCCCGGTCCTTTTGCGTCAGATTCAACGGCGGCAAAAACTTGACGACGTTCATGCCGTGCCCCGCCACTTGGCTCAAGACGCGATGTTCTTTGAATAACGGTATCGTGATCATCTGGCAAAACAGGCCTTTGTTGGCCGCTTCCAGCATCGCCCAGGCGGCTTTCAAGCCTAAACTTTTCGGCGCGTGGAATTCCACGGCTATCATCAAACCCTTGCCGCGGGCTTCCTTCAAAAACTCGTATTTGGCTTTGCCGGCGTTGATGCTGGTGATGATGTCTTCGCCTATCTTGGCGCTGTTTTCGACCAGATTTTCGGTGCGCATGACTTCCAGTGTCGCCAGGCCTGCCGCCATGGCCATGTTGTTTTTCGAGAAGGTCGAGCCGTGCACGACGGCCCTGTCCATGCGGTTGAACACGGTGTCCATGATTTTCGTCGTCATCGCCACGCCGCCGACCGGCACGAATCCGCCGGACAAGGCCTTGGCCATCAAAATCATGTCCGGATTGACGCCCCAGTGATCGATGGCCCAGAATTTGCCGGTACGGCCGATGCCGGTTTGGATTTCGTCCGCGACGAACAATGTGCCGTATTTTTTACAGAGGCGCTCGACTTCCGGCAGATAGTTGTCGTCCGGCACGTTGACGCCCTTGCCTTGTATGGGTTCCACGATGAAGGCGGCTACGTCCTTGTTGCTGAGTTCTTTTTCCAAGGCTTCGAGATCATTGAAAGGCACGGCGGCGCAACTCGGTAGTAGCGGACCGAAGCCTTCGCGGAAAATTTCCTCGCCGTTCAACGAAAGCGAGCCAAGGGTCAGGCCGTGGAAAGCATGTTCGCAGTGCACGATGCGCGGACGTTTGGTCGTATAGCGGGAAAATTTGATCGCGGCTTCGACGGCTTCGGTGCCGGAGTTGCAGAAGAACATCTTGTCGAGATTGTCGGGGCAGGTTGCCAGAATATCCTTGGCCAGCAGGCCGCTCAGCAACGACACGTCCATCTGTACCAGGTTGGGCAACTCCAGCGTCAGCGTTTCCTGCAATGCGCTAATCACGGTCGGGTGATTGCGCCCGATGGCGAATACACCGAAACCGCTTAGTAAATCCAGATATTCGTTGTTTTGGTCGTCGTAAAGATATTGGCCGAGCGCCTTTTTATAATTTCTGTCGTAGCCTATGGTTCGCAGCACCCGGACCATTTGATTGTTCAAAAAATGCTCGTGTAAATCGAACTTTTCGTCGAAATGCTGATTGAAAAGATCGGCGATGCTAAAAGACATGTATTACCTCGTGTATGCGGTCTGACGCGTTCAAGACCGGGCAGCAATGAATGAGATTAAAAATGAGCGATGCTTCATAGCGGCTCAATTCGCTATCGGGAACGGCAATGCTTCCAGGATTGCCAATTGTTTGGCGGCGATTTTCAGCGTGTTTTGCGCGGCACGAAAATGCAGGCCCAAGCGTATCAGGCCGATGACTTCCCAAGGATGCCGCAGCAGGTAGGTCAACAATTTGCCCAATTCGATTTGGCCTTTATCGTTTAAGCCGGCCAGAACGGCTTGGGGTAAATCCATGTCGACCGGGTCGGCAATGCTGCGGATAACCAAAAAGGGCACGGAGGCTTGCGATGCGACTTCGGCGATGGCAACGCTTTCCATGTCCAGTGCAACAGCTAGGCTGCTTTGCCTGATCCGTTGTTTATCCAGGCTGAGACCGACCAGTTTTGGATTGGTGAACAGCCTGCCGTTTTTTACCGATAAGGTAGAGGACAACTTTTGTCCTATGTAGCTACGCCATTGTAGGTCGGTTTCGAATTGTCCGCGTTCGCTCAAGACCTGTTCGGCAAGCACCAGATCGCCGGGCTTTAATTCGGAGGCTAATCCGGCCGCGCAGCCCCAGCTGATCAGGATTTGCGCGCCGTTTTCGACGAGCGATTTCGCGGCGTTGGCGGCGTTTTCGATACCGGTGCCGCTGTAGGCTATCCAGGTTTTGCCGAAGCGGCGGCATTGGCCCTGTTCGATTTTTTCAGGGCTCAAGGTACGTAATTCTTCGGGCAACGCAACGACAATGCCGACTATGGCATCGGCATTGCGGATGGACTCGGCTGTCGCCTGGATGGGGTGGGTCACTGTTTCGCCAATTCGTTGCGGTATCTGGCCAGAGCCCATAGCGGGAAGAACTTGTCGTAGCCGTGATATTTCAGATAAAACACCCGCGGGAAGCCAGGCGCCGTGAAGCAAGGGTCGTTCCAAACGCCGTCGGCTTGTTGATGTCGCAACAGAAAGTCTATGCCGGCTTTGACTTCGGGGCTATGGACTTCGCCGGCCGCGATCAGACCTAGCACGGCCCAGGCGGTTTGGAAAGCGGTACTGAAGGTGTGGCGGCCGCGATATTTTTGATCGTCGTGGTAGCTCAGGTTGTCCTCGCCCCAGCCCCCGTCTTCGCGTTGCACGCTTTTCAGCCAGGCGGCGGCTTTGCTGTACATGGCATCGGTTTTGGGCAGGCTGGTTTGCTCTAGGCCTAACAGCACCGACCAGGTGCCGTAAATGTAATTGGTGCCCCAGCGGCCGAACCAGGACCCGTCGGCTTCTTGTTCGCTACGGATGTAGTCTATCGTGCGTTGCAATGGCGGCAGATAATCGGCGTGGTCCATCGAAACTCTTGCCATCAGCATCGCGCAACGGGCACTGACGTCGACGGTAGGCGGATCTAGCAAGGCACCGTGGTCGGCAAACGGAATTTCGTTCAAGTAATAATAGGTGTTGTCGACGTCGAACGCACCGTAGCCACCGTTTTGAGATTGCATGCCGACTATCCAGCGGGTGGCGCGATGTATGGACTCGTCCATACCGGCCTGGCCCGATTCGGCCATGGAAAATGCAACGACCGCGGTGTCGTCTACATCGGGATAATGCGGGTTGGCAAATTGGAATGCCCAGCCGCCGCCTGCCAAGTCAGGGCGCCTGACCCGCCAGTCACCCGGTTCGTCGGACAATTGCACGCTTTTGAGCCAGTCGAAGGCATGGCTCAACGCCGCGGCGTTGCCTTGTTTGTCGGATTCGAGCAGGGCCAGTGTTGCCAGACCTGTATCCCAAACCGGCGACAAGCAAGGTTGGCAATAGGCATCCTTGTCGTTGATGACCAAAAGTTTGTCGATAGACTGGCGGGCAATGACGACATTGGGATGGTCTTTCGGGAAGCCCAGTAACAACATGGCTTCATAGGCATTGACCATGGCCGGAAAAATACCGCCCAGACCGTCTTCGCCGTTCAGGCGTTCGGTAAACCAATCCACGGCTTTGTCGATGGCCCGTTTACGCAGACTTTGCGGAATCAAGGGTTCCGTGACGCGGCCCAATTTGTCCAAGGCCAGGAAGCACTTGTTTAACAGAGTGCGCTCGGGGAAGTAGTGCATTTCTTCATCCGGGTGTACGACGAACAATTCCAGGATGTCGACCTTGTTCGGGTTTTTGGCTTTGGCTTTCAGTGTACACAGGATGAACAAGGGCACCATCACGGTGCGGGACCAGTAGGAAACCTTGTCCAGATGAAACGGGAACCAAGACGGAAGCAGCATGATTTCCGCCGGGATATAAGGTACGCCGCGCCAGGGTAATTGTTCGAAAATGGCCAGAGCGATGCGGGCAAACACGTTGGCGCGAGCGGCGCCGCCCTGGCTTAATATCCATTCGCGCAGACGCTTCATGTGTGGCTCGTGTATGCTGTCGCCGGCCATCTTCAGTGCGTAGTAGACCTTGACGCTGCAGCTGATGTCGCCCGGGCCGTCTGTGAACAGTGGGTAACTGCCGTCTTCGTTTTGGCGGCTGCGCAAATAAACCGCAATTTTACGTTGCAACTCCGCGTCGATATCATCCAGATAGTGCATCATCATGATGTATTCGGCGGGTATGGTGCAATCGGCTTCCAGTTCGAACACCCAATAACCGGCCGGGTTTTGTAGGCTAAGCAATTTGCTTTGCGCGCGTTCGATGGCGGCATTCAATGCGCCGGTAGCGTTTCGGCCTGCGGAAACGCTGTGTTGGGTGTCGTGGCTGCTGGTGTCTATAGGGGATTCGGTAAACATGGTGATTCCTTATTGTCCAGTGTGCGATTTCGGTAAATACTGCCAATCAGGGCTTGTCAGAACCTTGCTTGTCGTGTCGAAAAGTAACGAAAGTAACCAGTTGCTGCGGGCGCTTAACTTGCAGGCGATAATCGTCGCTTTTACGCTGTTGCGGCTGATCTTTACTTGATTGGATTCGTTGAAGTTCAGGTTTTGTTTGATCTTCTTCAGCGTCAATACGGCCATGCCCAGCGCCCATAAGCAGAAGTTGCGCAGGCCGGTTTCGTGACTGGGTAGTAACTGGGTATAGGTCAGCGCATTTTGCAAGTGACTGTGGGCTATGCTGATCAAGTGTTCCAGGCCCAGGCGGAAACGGGCGTCGTCGGTTTCAGGCGTCAGGTCCGCCAAATCGAAACCGGTTTCGGTGAAGATGTCCTGCGGTAGCCAGCACACGCCGCGTTTGGCGTCGTCCCAAATGTCTTTCAGGATGTTGGTCATTTGTAGGCCTTGGCCGAACGACACGGAGAGTTTCAACAGTTCGTCCCTATGGGCGTCGATTTGGGGGGAATAATGGCAAAACAGTTTTGCCAGCATTTCGCCGACGCAACCTGCGACGTAATAGCAGTAATTGTCCATGTCTTTCATGGTTTTGAGCCCTGCATGCAAATCCAGTGCTTGATAAACCGGCATGCCGCCTGCCATGGTTTCGACGCAGCAGGCCAAGGCATCGATTTGGGCGGCATCCAGGCTATGGGTGATGGCGATTACTCGAGGGATTAAATGAATCAGGCTGTGTTCGGCCGGTATGGTTTGTTCCGATAAAAGCGGAGCCAATTCATTGGCGAAGATCTCTGCGCCTTGTCCGGTTTTGACGATCTCGATAAATGTGCTGCAAAAGTGCATTTTTTGTTCCGCCGATAACGACACTTCGTCTTCTATCGTATCGACGATGCGGCATAGCAAATAGGCGTTGGCGACGGCAGGATACAGTTTTTCCGGCAATTGCGGAATGGTCAGTGCAAACGTGCGGGACACGCCCTCGAGCAGTACGCTCTGCAGTTCCGCGTCGGATAATTGCGTAAGCAATTGCAGATTTTCAATAGATGGTTGAGAACCGTTCATGAGCCTTTGTAGCCAGCTGAGTCGTTATGGCAATGATAGACCGTTTGTTGGTGTTTTGCAAAGTGATGTTGTTTTGAGGCAAATATCCGCGTAACACCTGTTTGTACCGATAGCGGCGAATTAAATTTTTAGGTTCGGAAGATCGAATTTTTTGTTGTTTCTTAAGGAAACCTGTTGTTCGATGCGGTAAAAATCGGCTGTGAATAAGTGGCGGAATGGCCGGGCATGGCTTGATGTTTTATTTGAAAAGTTGTTGCATTTTTTATTTGTGCTGGAGCAAGGATGAAAAAAGTAGTATTCTTGCAACACTCGAGTCGTATTAACGTATGCCGGTTTGCGTTATTTGGCATGTTTATGGGCTTGAATGTCGGAATTTATGAGGTACTGCCTGTTGTTGTTTTTTTGTGACAACGGCATTTGCCGGTTGATTTAGAGTTTTGGGGAGTGTGTCGTGAGTGTTCCGTTACGTCAGCAGTTGGCTGTAGGTAGTTATCTGATCAAGCAAAAACTGAAGGGTGCCAAGAAGTATCCTTTGGTTTTGATGCTGGAACCATTGTTCAAATGTAATCTGGCTTGTGCCGGTTGCGGTAAGATTGATTATCCCGATGAAATTCTCGATAAGCGGCTGTCCGTAAAGGAGTGTCTGGACGCAGTCGACGAGTGTGGTGCGCCCATGGTATCCATTCCGGGCGGCGAGCCTCTGATACACAAGGAAATGCCGCAAATCGTCGAAGGTATTATTGCCCGGAAGAAATTCGTTTATCTTTGCACGAATGCGCTGTTGTTGCGCAAGCGTATCAACGACTACCAGCCGTCGCCTTATTTGACGTTTTCGGTGCATCTGGATGGTCTGAAAAATCGCCACGATACCTCGGTTTGCCAGGAGGGGGTATTCGATATCGCCGTAGAAGCCATCAAACTGGCGCTGGGCAAAGGGTTTCGCGTCACCGTCAACTGCACCTTGTTCCAGGGTGAAACCCCGGAAGAAGTGGCTGATTTCTTGGATTATGTGACGGAATTGGGTGTCGAGGGTGTCACCATCGCCCCTGGCTTTAGTTACGAGCGAGCGCCGAAGCAGGATGTGTTTATCCGGGGCGTCGATGTCAAAAACCTGTTCCGTGGCATTTTCGAAATCGGTAAAAACCGTCAATGGAAGTTGAATCATTCTTCGCTGTATCTGGACTTTTTGGCCGGAAACCAGAACTATGACTGCACGCCATGGGGTAATCCGACTCGTAACGTCTTTGGATGGCAGAAACCTTGCTACCTACTGGCCGATGAAGGCAATGCCAGTTCCTTTCAGGAGTTGTTGGATTCTACGCCGTGGGATAAATACGGTACCGTCAAAATTCCGAAATGCGCAAACTGAATGGCGCACTGCGGATACGAGGCTACGGCGGTCGAAGATACCCTGGCCAATCCGTTGAAAGCCATGTGGGCTCGTATTCGCGGGCCGAAGACATCGGGTGATATGGTTGCCGAAAACAATCCTGAATATGTCAATCTGGGAAAAGGTTCTCTCGCCGATATTCCTGTCAAGGTCGAATCTTGATGGTGTTTGAGGCGCTTGTCTTCTAGCTTTGCGGCATTTGGATAATGACTATGTTAAGAAAAATTTATTTTGGCTTGAGTATCTTGTTACTTATCTTCCTGTCGCCATTGGCTTTGGCGGAAGAGGTTTCGGCCAGACAGGTGGCGGAAGAATTTCAGGATAAACTGATAGAAGTGATGAAACAGGGTAAGGCGCTGGGGTTTCAAGGACGATATGAGCAATTGGATGCGGCGGTTAAAAAGAGTCACGATCTGCCCAAGATCGCCCGTATTGTGGTGGGTAAGCAATGGGAGGAGTTGACTTCCGCGCAACAGGTCAAGCTCGAAGAGGATTTCAGCCGACTCAGTGTCTCGGCCTATGCGCATAATTTCAAGGACTATTCCGGCGAATCGTTTAGCTTCATTTCCGAAGAGGAAACCGGGCGCGGCGGGGTGGTCGTGCATACCAATTTGAAAATCCCCGGCGAAAAAGACGTCAAATTCGATTATATGATGAAGAAAAAAGACGATGGCTGGCAAATTATTAATATAATAGCGGATGGTGTCAGCGATCTGGCATTGAAGCGTTCGGATTATACCAGTGTGCTTAGCCGCGAAGGGTTTGATGCGCTGATTGCCAAGATCAATGAGAAAATAGAAAGTTACGCTAAATAATCAGTTTGTTAGGAATTTATAGATGTATACCCCCATTTATCTAGGTAAAAGCCGAGCATCTCTCGGTTGGGCGCTGTTTTTCTCGGGCGTGCTGTCGATTTCGGGGTGTGCCAGCACGGAGCCGGTAAGAAAGGCCGCCAAGGCGGCCCCTGTTCAGGTTACCCCAGTCGATCCTTACGAAGGCTTCAATCGTTCGATGTATGGGTTTAATATGGGGATGGATAAATATTTGCTGAAGCCTGTCGCCGATGGTTATCGCTTCATTACGCCTAATTTCATGCAAACCGGCGTGAGTAATTTCTTCAACAACTTGAAAGGCATCAACGTCGTGCTGAATGACCTGCTTCAAGGTAAATTCGAACAGGGCGCTTCGGATACCGGGCGTTTTCTGACAAATTCGACGATAGGTGTGTTGGGTCTGTTCGATGTTGCCAGCGATTTGGGGCTTGATTCCAACGTAGAAGATTTCGGTCAAACCCTGGCCGTTTGGGGAGTGGATCAAGGCCCTTATCTGGTTTTGCCGCTGCTTGGACCTACCACGGTACGCGACGGCGGTGCCATCATCGTCGACAAGGCGGCTAATCCCGATACTTATGTTCCTGGAACGGGTATCCTCGAAGGCATCAACGATAGGGCCAATGCCGAAGGAGCATTGAATTTCATCGATGAAGCGGCGCTCGATCCCTATGTGTTCACCCGTGAATCGTTTTTGCAATATCGCAATAATTTGATCAACGACGGCAAGGCCGATATAGACGATCTGGATTTGGACGTCGATGCCGCGTTCGACGATGAAGTGGTAACGACGGATAGTAAAAAAAAAGTCAAAAGCAAGCCAGCAAACGGTGAGGTCAGTAGCCAATTAGACGGAGGCGGGATTAGTCCCGCTTATAGCCCTACGATCGAGGCTTTCGATTCGATGTCCAAGTCCTTCGACGACGCGTTACTGGCGTTCGAACAGGCATCCGCCAAGATGGACGAATTAAGTAAAAAAAAAAGACGGTTTAGACGACGTTAATTTCGCTTGAAATAAAAAGACGAGGGCGTCGTCTTTTTATGCCCTTCAGCTTAAAAAACTGCAGTTTGTCCACGAAAATTTTCCAACAGTGCCAACTTTGGAATACTACTCATACGGCCAACAGGAAGGCCGTAAATTCTCAAAAAGTCGCGACAACCCCCAGGCAAAATAAGCCGTATCACTCTCCTTGATCCCAACTTTTGCGCCGCCAGACTCATGATTCCACGGCGTGATCCGAAAAGTGGGATAGTGCCAAGCGATATTCCTGGCGTTGGAAGCCGGCTCGGCCTTCGATTAAATCGGTAGCCATGGAGAGGTCAAGATCGAAAATGTCGAATCCAAATTCTGAAGATGACAGAAATCTATCTCCTCGGCACTGACAAGTCCGGCTATAAATCGACGGCAGTGTCACCGGTATCGGACGGCAACTGACCGGCCAATAATACTAAAGGATGCACGATCTTATCGCTATCGGTGCTGATGAAGATGGCACATCCGAAGTTGCTGCTGACTATTCGGTCGACCCGGCTTTCCCGAATTGCCCGGCATTTGGACTCGCGCAAGCGGGTCGCGTTGTCTGGGTGCGTCAGCATATAGCTGCCGCCCGCGCCGCAGCAGATCGGGTTATCCGGCAGCGGCGTGACCGAAAGGCCGGGGACTTTTTCCAGCAAGCGGTAAACGGCGGCCTGGTTTTTGAGTACGTTGCGTTGGCTGCAGGGTTCGTGTACGGCTACGCGGCTGTCGGAAGGCGCAAGCTCCAACTGATCCGGCCAATGGGCCAATAAAAAGTCGTTGATGTCGTAAAGACGCTGGCGGAAACTCTCGGAGGCTTCAGTGTCGTCGTTCGAGTATTCGTTTAGCATCGCGCCGCAACCGGTAGCGGTGTAGATTACGGCATCGACATCCAAGGCATTGAATACCGTCATATTGGTATTTATCAGCGCCTTCGCCGATTGGCCGTTGTGTTGATGTATCGCGCCGCAGCAAACTTGCCCGGGCGGTACGACGACGTCGTAACCGAGTGCATTCAACAATTCGATAGTCGCCGACAGCGTTTCGCGGTCGAAGGCTTCGGCGATACAGCCGGTGAACAAGGCCACTTTTCCGCGGCGGTCGAAATGGGAGGCGTGCGTTTCGGCCAAGGGCTGCAATGCGGGTGAGCCGAGCAAGGCTTCGGCTTCGGCCAAGCCCAGTTTTTTCAATAGGCCGCTTTGACGCAGCGGTTTTTGCAAACCGGATTTCAGATAAAGGCGCAATAGCGGTAGCAGGCGATTGCGTCGGCGTTTGTGTTCTATTAAATAAAACCCCAATCTTGCCAGCCAATGCGGCCGCTTTGCGACGAGTGCTTGCGCCCGATCGAACAATTGGCCGTAAGCCATGCGGGAAGGGCAGGCCGATTCGCAGGCGCGGCACTGCAGGCAGTTGTCAAGGTGCATGCGCTCGTCTTCCGTGATGGCGTCGTTTTGCAGCAGTTTGGCGATGCTGCGTATGCGTTTGCGCGGCGTTTCCTCGTCTGTTTCGAACAGCCTGAACGTCGGGCAGCTACTGACGCACATGCCACAACGCAGGCATTCGGCGGCGTCCGGGATGTAAGGGCCGCTAGTCTCGGTTTGTTGATTGGGACCATTGAAGTCCATTTCCATGAAGTCGAACATCTCAGCCCTCCATCAGTTTTACATAGGCTCGCCGCAATAACTCCATTTCGGCCGGCATCCGGCCTCGCAATTCCGGCAACGTTCTCATTCGGCAATCGCGGCTATGCATCAATCGATGCGGCGGATCCAATAACGTGAAGCGGGCCATATGCACGGTGATAATGCCCCCAGGCGCGTCGATTTGCTCGTTGAAACCGGGTTCTATGCGTAACAAATCGCTGTCCAATTGCAACAATTGGTTGATGCGATTGACTAGCATCGAGGGATGCACGCTGACTTTGGCCGCGTTGAATTCTTCCGGTTCCAATGCGGTGGAAAGCGCCGGCAGCGACTGGGGAAAGCAGATGCTGCCACTGTTTTGCTGGGCAAACAGCATCAGTGCGCTGATGTCGCCCTTGTAAATCAACAACAGCCTATGCTTATCGAACAGGTCGTCTGACATGCTTAATTCAAGCCTTTTCCGTAGAACCGTGTTCGTCCCATAAGGCCTTGTAACTACTGTCCATGCGGGATAGGCGGGTGCCTATCTGTTCCAGTTCAGCGTAGCGCGGAAAGCGTTTGTGCTTGCCTTCGGCATACCAGTCTTCCATTTCATGCTTCAGCTGGGTTCTGTCGGCCGCGCAATTGGCGATGTGGGATTTCAGCCATTGCATGCTGGCCGATGGCGTCAGTTCGGCGACGCGGTAACGCAGGCCATGATCGAAGATGCGGACTCCTCCACCCTGAGCTACGGTGTGAAACAGGGCATCGGCATCGATGACCTCGACGCCGGCCAAATAATCGATGCCGAATTCGTGCAATTGCGGCAGCCAGGGCGTGGTCGGGCCCATCAATACGGTTTTGGCGTTCGAAGCCAGCTCGGCCAGTCGCGGGAAGGTCTTGTTGGGGATGGAACTGGCGGTCAGGAACACCCAGTCGGCATTCGGCAATAAAAATTCGCAGGCGGAATCGGGTAGATCGTCGGCGGTCGGTTGTTTTTCCAGCACGCTGAGCTGCATCTTGTCCTGGTAACGTTCTATGCTGGGGTAATGGCCGACGACCACCACTTTTTTGTTTGCTATCAGCGGCAAAAAATGTTCGAACACGGCCAGATTGGCATGCTCGCCGTGAG
>JAQTYP010000475.1 GCA_028688235.1 Methylomonas sp. | reverse complement strand
ACTCCGAGAGACGTCAATATTACGGTGATACCAATCAAAGCGTGGCGGCCCGTTTTTGCCAAGCCTTGAAACAAGGCGTAACTCCGGTATTGTGCGTGGGCGAAACCTTGGAAGAGCGCGAGCAAGACCGAACTTTTGCAGTCGTTGACGAGCAATTGGATGCGGTGATAACTGCGGCCGGTATCGAAGCCTTCGAAAATGCAGTGATTGCATACGAGCCTGTTTGGGCGATAGGCACAGGCAAAACTGCTAGCGACGATCAAGCACAAGAAGTGCACAAATATATACGCCAACGCATCGCAGACAGAAGTGCGGCCGTTGCCGAGAAAGTACAAATCCTGTACGGCGGCAGCGTGAAACCGGACAATGCCAAAGCGCTGTTCGCCATGCCGGATATCGACGGCGGTTTGGTTGGCGGTGCCTCGCTGGATGCAAAAGGCTTCTTACAGATTTGCCATTCAGTTTAGAAACATTGTTTTAGGATTAATATGCTGTATCAAATTATCATTGTTATACACATCCTGTTAGGAATCGGTATTATCGGTCTGATTCTGATGCAGCAGGGTAAAGGCGCCGATGCCGGTGCGGCGTTTGGTAGCGGTGCTTCCGGCTCGGTCTTTGGTGCACAAGGTTCGGCTTCGTTTCTATCCAGAACGACTGCTATTTTTGCTAGCCTGTTTTTTGTCACAAGTTTAGGCTTGGCGTTTTTGAGTGGTTATCAAGGCAAGAAATCCGATATCGTCCTTGATGCGCCGGCTGTAGAACAAAAAGCATCCGACGTACCGTTATCGCAAAATACAGGCAATGATGTGCCTGTAGCAAAATTGCCCGAAGCGCCAGCGATTAAAGAAGTCGAGCCATCACAGGCCGAGTAAGTAAAATATCATGCCGACGTGGTGAAATTGGTAGACACGCCATCTTGAGGGGGTGGTGACGCAAGTCGTGCCGGTTCAAGTCCGGCCGTCGGTACCATTTGAAGGTGCACGGAAGTGCAAAGAAGTACAAAAACCCGCGAATCTTCTGGGTTCGCGGGTTTTTTATTGTTCAAAGAAGTTCAACGAAATACAGGGGCATGCAATCAAAAGTGTGTCCTTCATTGTGTCCTTTCATATAATGTCGATCAGAAGGACACACTCAAGGACACAATATGGCTCTAAACCTCAATAAAGACACGGTCTATAGGGCGGCCAAGCCCAAAGACAAGGAATACTTTATCAATGATGGCGGCGGCCTTAATCTCGTGGTCGGCAAAAATGGCACCAAGATATGGAAGTTCATTTTTACCATTGAGGGGAAACGAAAAAAACTGTCGTTTGGTGTTTATCCTGATACGACCTTGGAGGCGGCTAGGCGCAAAGCGGAAGAGGCCAGACAGCAAATTGCCGATGGTTATGATCCAGGGGAAGCAAGGCGAGAAATCAAAGCGGCCAAGCAGTTAGCAAAGATCAACGATAACAGGGTAAGTGTAGGCCTTCCGATAATAGATAGCTTTGCTGATGTTGCCCGGCAATGGTTACACTCTATCGAGCATTTGACCAACGATATTACCCATACCAAGAAAGCCAGTCGAATCGAGCGCCTAGCGTTCCATGGTCTTGGTGACAAACCAATCAAGGAAATAAAATCTTCTGATGTGCTTGCGGTATTAAAGCCGCTGATAGACAAACAACAACTTGAAACTGCCCACAGGCTACATGCTGAAATCAGTTCGATCTTTGCCTATGCCATCGTCCACAACTTCACAGACTACGACCCGTCTCAGCCGGTTGCCAAGCAGATACCGGCTCAAAAGGTAAAGCACCGGGCGGCGATAATAGATCCCAAAGCGGTCGGTCAATTGCTGAGAGACATCAGCAATTACAACGGCACATTCGTTGTGCAGTCGGCCTTTAGGTTGTCTCCGCTACTATTTCAGCGCCCCGGAGAAATCAGACAGATGCTTTGGGAGGATGTAGATCTAGACACCCGCGAATGGCGGCCGTATGTCTCCAAAACCGACTTTCACCATATTGTGCCGCTATCGAGGCAAGCCATAGGCATTTTGGAAGGCGTCAAGCCATTGACTGGAACTGGTAAATACGTTTTTCCATCCAGTCGCGGTGATGGTCGGCCAATGTCCGATAACACCATACGCACCGCGTTGAAATCACTTGGTTACGAATCAGACGTAATGACCGCCCACGGATTTAGAACCACTGCGTCGACATTGCTGAATGAGCAGGGTTGGAGCCCTGACGCAATAGAACGTCAATTGGCTCACTCGCCGCGCGATCAAGTTCGCGCCGCCTACAACCGCGCACAATACCTGGACGAGCGCCGGCGGATGATGCAGGCCTGGGCCGATTACCTGGACGCATTGAAAAACGGCGCCCAAGTGATTCAGTTTCCGCGCCAGGCATAACCCGCCTGGTGGACTGCCCCAACATTGTGGCAGTCATGATGATTGATTGAATATGAGATAAAGCCTGGTTGGGAATGTCGGTCATTCTGTTATAGAATGAATCGCATTGAACCTTGTTGCACGTTACTGGATAAACAGCAAATTATGAATAAACATACTTTTAAGGGATTGATTAGCGGATTGAGCGCTACAAGTTTGCTCTATTCAGATTCTCATTATCCCGAGCTTTCCCCGTCCGTATTCGCAAAAAAACATGATCTCGATAATATGCGTGGTGATTGGTTGAAAATTGGCGGCGACTTCAAAACGGCAATCCAACGTGAAAAATCCGCGCAAGAAAAAGCCCGTCACTCATAACCACCGCACCGATACCCAAGTATCCGTCGGTTGGAGCGGTCCCCTGCCTCCACCAGCCGCACTACAGCAATTCGACGCCACTATAGAAAACGGCGCCGAACGTATCTTTAAAATGGCCGAAGCAGAACAAGCCGCCCGCCTGGAAAGAGAAGCCGAAGCCATCAAGTACGAACTCGCTAAATTCGAGGCCATGCGCCAGGACAACAGGCGCGGTCAATGGCTTGGATTTGTCATTGCCTTGTCAGCCGTTTCGGCTGCCTCGATCACCGCCTATTTTGGCGCGCAACCTTCGG
>JAQTYP010000047.1 GCA_028688235.1 Methylomonas sp. | reverse complement strand
AAAAGGGCATAGGGTCCGAAAAAAATAGGATTCAATCCGTTGAGTTGCTGCCAAACTTACCGACGCAGTATGACGCAGTAAGGGTGAGGCGCCGAAATGTTTCTGACGATTCGGGTTATTGCCATATAGCCGGCTTCGGTTTCCGGACACCCCTGATAAGGTATTTGTAGCGAACCCGTTGCCGTGAAGTTCATCCCGCTGTAAGCAATATTATATTGCCGGTCCAATACTTTTCCACTTATCAAGCCGACATGTTCCAGGCTCAACCAAGCGGCAAGTCCATTGAGACTTTCCGCGTTCAATTCTTCGATAGAACTATCGATGAAGGCAATATAGGGCCGGTCTTCGTTGATCGACATTTGTCGATTGATTTCGGCGACATAGTTTTCCGGATAGTTGGCATCTAAGGAGATTACAGCGATTTTTTGTCTCGATAGGGGCGGCAGTTGGATGAGATACATACCCCTCCACAAGTCACTTATTTCCGTCACCGTACCTTGTATGCCTCGTCTTTGCAGCGTGTCTTCCAGCGCCTTCACTCCGGCAATAAACGCATAATCTTTGGCGGCATCATTTAAGGACACGGATAAGGCATGTTGTCGCCAATGGTATAGCACTTTATCGATATGTTTGACTCTTGGATGGGTTTCAGATGCACGTAAAATCAGGTCGTAATCCTGAGAGCCGTTAAACTCATCGCGAAATTTGCCAAGCCTTATCAACAAACTGCGTCTATAGCACATCAAATGGAATATATAGTTGCCTGACAATAACGTCTCCGGCGACCAATCCGGTTTGAATAAATGCATATAGCGTTTGTTTTGCGGGGAAATCATGTCTCTATCGGAATAAAGAATATCCAATTCAGTATCCTGCCGAATAGCGTTCGCTATTTGCTGCAAAGCATCCAAGGCCAGCCTGTCATCATGATCCAGAAAAACGACATAGTCACCATCGGCCCTGTCTATGCCTAAATTGCTGGATACAGAAATTCCCTGAGTATTTTCTACATGTATTTGTTCGATTCTAGGGTCGCAACATAACGAGGAGCCGAGTAGTTGGCAGGTTTCGGAATTGGAAGAGCCATCGTTGACTAGTATTAATTGCCAGTATGGATAGGTTTGCAACCTGACTGATAATATGCACTCGGATAAAATATGCGCTTGCGTATTATGTATGGGAACGACAAGACTTAGCTTAATCGGTTTTATCCATGACGTGGCTTGTACATGTAGTTTTTGCCATTCGGTAAGACCGATGGAATTCCGGTCTATCCATTTTTGATAGTCAGGCCACTCGCTACGACTCCATTGATCGATTATCGATTGATTTGGCGTTACTGCGGGATAAAAACGCAGCCAAGCGCTGTTCATTTTTAATATTTCCGCGCACAGAGGCAGACAAAGGAATTTTCGAAAAAGACGTTTAAAAAAATTATTTTTCGTCATGCGATCATGGGCTTTGAATTAAATTTCCGGACCTGACATGGTCTTCAATGGCCTCGAAGGTAGCGCCGACAATATAGTTGTCGACTATTCTGTTACCCCTAGCTCCATGCATTAAATGAATTCCAGCGAAATGAGCCCCAAGTATATCGTTAGCGAAAATGTGATTATTGCAGCTCGGGAAGTCATATTGGTCTGGATGTTGCCTAGGAGCTACGCCAACTAAAATACCAAAAAAATGGAACTTATCATTCACCCCTCGATTATTGTTTTCAACGAGATTGTGATTGATGGATGAATTAACGCCGGCTCGAACTAATTTAATGCCATCCCCCCAATTGGCTTCGATGTGATTATTTTCTATTCGGGTATAAATTGCATTGTCGATGCTGATTCCAGGCAATTTAGCCTTGGAGCTTCCATCGGCCATCAAGCCCAGTTTTTCTACAAAGTCTATGCCTAATTCCTCTTGGCTTTGACGGCCGCGCCAGCCATTATTGAAAATATGGCAGTTTTGAATCAAGCAGCCCCATGAGCCATTATCGATAGTAATTCCTTCGCAATCATTGTGAGCAATAACCGTATTTTTGACGCTTAAATAGCCAACGCCATCGGTTGTAATCCCCATTTTTCTATTATGTGTAAAAACACAGTTAATGATGTCGGTGCGATAGGGAGAAGGATCATTGCATGAAAATGGCGCAAAATTGCCTATCTCGTGATTGGTATAATGTAACTGGGCATCGAAATCAAGTGGCGCGACGTTTTCAGGCAGTTTCAAATCGGTTAAAAATAGGCCACTCTGCTGACAATATTCAGCAGTGCAATTTTGAAGTAGCGTTTCCCTGACGTCCCGAATCAACATAAAGCCAACCAGGCCTGCGGCAAAGACCCGGCAGTGATTAAAACGTGTTTCCCTTACCCGGTCCGATAATAGGAAGCCTATCGATCTTGGACTGATTATATCGATATTATCAAAAGAGATTCCCGCTGTATGCGTAACCAATATTGCTGCGCAGAATCGACGGTCCCCTTCATGAAATATTCTGATATTCTTAACGCTAGCCTGTATGATGGGTTTTTCGCTGCTGCCTTCGACAATGATTCCATATTCAACATCGGTAAATACAAAATCGGTTTTCCCTTCTATACCAATTATTGAAACATGGCTTGGTATGTAAATGGACGAAGTGAAAATAATGCGGCCTTGTGGTATCAATAACTCGCCGCCCTGTTGACTTAAACTGGCTATCGCATCAAATATGGATGTCTCGGTTAATTGATAACCATCTAGTATTATTTTGTTTTGTGCATTTTTTTTTGTAATTTCCTGTATGTCATTATATTCAATTGTTTTTGACGCATTGTTGCGCTGGTCGGCTATTTTTATCCTGTCGAATAACGCCCATTCGGCAATTTCGGCATGTTTAAAAGTATCTATAACCGGGGTATGGGAGAAAAGCGTTTTTTGCAATAAACGCCTGCGGATGTGATAAAAAAATGACATATATTAATGGCTTGATGGTGTTGAGGTTAAATAAAACTATATTTTACGCTCATTCTTAACGGCATGTTGAATGCATAAGCGGCAGGATTTTATCAATGCATTATGCGGACTTTATAACGCTAAAAAATAAATGGTTTTCATGTCTGGAGCAGAGACTAACCTGACGGTAGCCTCACAAATATTAGGTAATTTTATCCGTTGCGCCTAATCCGAACAAACGAGATTTATTCTTTCGGCTTGTGGTATCATTTTAAATGAATGATGTTACGCCGAGGCGCTACCGTTAGCGGGGGTAGGCAATATTTGCCACAATATTCGGTGTTTAAAGTATGGTTTTTATGGCATCAGATAACGATACTCCTTTTTTCCAGTCGAACGATTTTTCAGTATGAAAGGAATAAATGTCTGTAATCTGAAAACGAACCGAATATAGAGTCAAATAGTCGCGCATGAATTCAAAAATCGATTTTGTAGTCGTAAACACACAACGTCCATCTTATTCGCATACCAAGTCGAGATGGTACGGCAAAGCATCTCCCGATAAAAAATTTCGATTGGTTTTTAGTTTTTATTCGCCCGATGGCAATCAGATCGCGATGCCCATAGCCAGCATGTCGGCCTATCTAAAAAGGGACTTCCCCTGGGTGGATGTAATTCTCGAACCGATTTTAATCGCATCCGACGCGGCCCGATACACTCCCGAAAACTATGCAGATAGCATTAGCGAGCTACGCCCGGACTTGATTGCATTTTCCGTGATGAGTCCGCACTGGTATCCCATGGAGCCCTATTTCGCAAGGCTCAAGGAAATGCTGCCAGAGCTTCCGATATGCATTGGTGGCTATCAGGCCATGCTATCACAGGAGCAGACCATCGAAAATCCAAATGTGGATTTTATCTGCGTGGGTGATGGTGAATATGCTATCGGCAATCTCGTGCAATTTTTGCGTGGCAGCAAGGAGGGGCCTGTCGATGGTATGTGGGAGAAGCTGGCGGATGGGGAGATTTACAAAACAGACGCGCATCAGATCGGCGACCTCACCGCTTTACCCTTTCCCGACTATGACATTTTTGCCAAGGATGGCGATTTTACCGGGGTCGGCACATCCGTCTTCGGCCCCAAAGAAAAGCTTATACTTCCCGTGATGACCGGACGTGGCTGTCCATACCGATGCACTTATTGCTGTAATACGCCGCTGCTCGAAGGCTGGAAGAGCAAAAAAGAATTTTTGCGCAAATACGACCCGTTGGAGATGGTCAACGAATTGATTCGTCTGCGCGACCGTTACAATGTCGAGTACTTCGAATTTTGGGACGAGCTTTTTCTTTCCAATCTCAAGTTTGTGAATGCGTTTTTCGAGATATACAAAGAGAAGATCCGCTTACCATTTTCCATCAACTCTCGAGTCGAGGTGATGAACGAAAGATTCTGTAATTCGGCAGCCGAGGCCGGCTGCCACACCATCTGGTTTGGCATCGAGAGTGGCGATGAAAAATATCGCACGACTATGCTGGGACGTAAGATGACCAACCAGCAGATCATTGATGCCGCCGACAACTGCAAGAAGGCGGGTATTAATCGCCTCACCTTCAATATTGTCGGTATGCCGCTGGAAACGGCGGAGAACATGCGTAATACCCTAGAGCTTAATCGCCGCGTCGCTCCGGAATTCTTCTTCTTCTTTCCCTATATCCCGCTTCGTGGCACGCCTTTGTATCAGCGCGCCGAAGCCGAGAATCTGCTGATAACGAAAGTTAAGAAAAATTTGCACTATCTTTCGGCGGCCAACGACAGGCAATTCACACTCAACTTGAAAGAGAGGCCAGATTTGCTTACCGAGGCGCAATATGCCGAGATTTGTCGAGAGATGTTGCTTTTTCAGGAAAGCAACAACCGTTTAAGCTTTGTCGATCCCGTTCGCCAAGATGGGGGGTCCGATTCCGTGAGCGATACAGAAAAGCGTGTGCCTGATTCGGTTGCGCCTGCGACCGATATTGCCACGACATCGCTCGTCGAATTTGCGGATCAGACTTGCGAAACCGAGTTATTGGATTTGTTTCGCGCAACATTCGGACACGAAATGTCTGCCGAACTTTGGCGCTGGAAATACCGAAATTACTATCCACAAGGTACGCTGCTGCGATGGCAAGGCAGCCCAGTGGCATTCTATGGCGGAATGCCGCGAAATGTACAATTATTTGGCACGCCTGCGACTGCGGTCCAGATCGGCGATGTAATGGTGCATCCCAAGGTGCGTAGCACTTTAGCGCGCAAAGGGCCTTTCTTTCGCGTTGCCGCGAATTTTCTCGAGCGCTTCGTCGGGCATGGCAAAGAATTCCCTATTGCTTTCGGCTTTCCTTCGGCAAGAGCATTTCGCCTTGGAGAGCATCTGGGTCTATACGAAAAAGTCGGCGAGATAATGCGTGTTTCATGGCCCGCCCTTCATGCCCGCCCAAGCGTTAAAGTTAGTTTGCGCAGATTGTCTCTCGATCAGGGCGAGATAGTTGACCGCTTGTGGCAAGAAATGGCCGAAGCCTTGCCGGATCAAATCGTTGGCGTGCGCGATTGGGCTTACCTTCAATATCGTTATTTAAAACACCCGACCCAGTCCTACCAGTTATATTTGGCGGCTACTCGATGGGGAGGCGTACCGCTAGGTGTTCTGGTGGTTCGTGTTCACGACGACGCCGTTGAATTGCTGGATATCGTCTCTGCGCCCAAGCATATACATATCTTGGTTCATTACCTCAGAAAACTGGCGTGGAATCTTGAAAAGCCTTCGACTTACGCCTGGATTACCGAACAGCACGCTTCATTATTGGCTGGAGGCGATGGGGATATCTCGCCTACCGGCATTACTATCCCTCATAATCATTGGACACCCGGAATCTCCGCAAGCGAGCTGAAAAATCGGTGGTGGCTGATGGGGGGGGATACGGATTTTCGATGAAACGATTTTTCCAGGATCAACTTCCCGTTTACGAAAAACATCCTGCTTATGCCTAAGGCTGTGTCGGCGGTAAATGGCCGACTAAGCCTTAACCGTCACCACTATCCCTATCATAATCAAGGTTACGCCCATAAAGTAATGGGGCTGAAAACGCTCACCAAACATAAAATGACTGCCCAATGGTACGATCACAAAGGCCAGGGCCATCAATGGATAAATCTTTCCGAGCTCCATTTTTTGCAATATCCAAACCCAAGCAAGGGTAGTGATTGCATAGAGCGTTATTGCCGCTAAGAGTGGTGCAGCGGTTTTAACGGCAAAAAAACTTCCTGTTTGCGAGAGGGAGTTTGCCGTGACCTTAAACAATATCTGGCCTATCGCCAGACCGATCACGCAAATGACCGCGATGATTTGAAGCGCCACCGTTAATGCTCCGTTTTTTCGACAACCGCATGACAGACAAAGAACAGGTTCAAATCAACGGATGGCACCGGAAAGGGCCACCAAGTTTCGGTTCGGTCCGGGAAATAGTGCCGCAGCAGCGCAAGCAAGTTGTTGCATGAATTGACATGTTCCCTTGCCATGACGTAATCGTAGGCAATACCCTGCGCGACCGCTTGTTTTCGCGGCCCCAAATGTCTGCCTAGCCGCCATGCAAGGCCGGGATCAGTCGGAATCAGTATGGAAAGGATTCCGCCATTTTTAAGCACGCGTTGCCATTCTTTCAGCGCCAGATGCGGCTGATAAATATGCTCGAGGACATGACATGCAATCAGGCGATCGAAACTATTGTTCGCATAACTCAGGCTTTCGCCGCTTTGAGTTTCGAACACCAGCTTGTTGCCATATTTTTCATCCAGCTTGCCCTTGGCAACCTCGAGCGTTTTTGCCTCTAAATCCGATAAAACATATTGATCAAAAGCATGGCGCACGAAGCCCAGATGCACCCCCGTACCGGCCCCAACTTCCAGCACTCTTGCAAAATGGTCATGCTTATTGAAATGTTTTTCCGTCAGGCGATGGCTGGCCCGCATCACGGCCGCTTGTAACGGACTGGCGTAATTAGATTCATCATAGACATCGGCGAACTGGGCGCGATAATCCAGCCAAGCTTTATCTTCGTTTATCAACTGATTCCCTCAAAATAACAACTCACTCTTAAAATAATTCGGCATGTATTGCCGAGGCTCAGGGTAATGACCTCCCTGATTATAAGGCTGTTTCAGCCATAACGTCATTCCGGCGGACTTTGTCGGCATTTTCAACGCACGAGTGTTTATGTCGACCTGGATATTAAAGATCGGCGTAATTTATGAAAGGGTTTGCGCGGTATGTTTGAAATATCATAGGCAAGAAACGACAACAGCAATTGCAAACCTATCAACATGGGTAGCGCAGCAAGCATCACGGTACCAGCCGATGTGGGTATGCCGCTTTGCAACGAGTTAATCCAATGATAAATGCCAAAGCCGCTTCCCGAGATAAAAAACAACAGTCCGAGCGGTAATTCAAGCGAGGCCAGCGACATATCGCGCAAATAATAATTGTAAAAAATACGTTTTAAAAAATTACGAAAATGTTTAAAGAGAAACTCTCCAATAATTTTCGATATTTCCAGATTACTTTCTTCGTCGCCGTAATGGGCATCCATGGGTATATCGAGCACCACTGCTCTTAACGTATTGAGTCGAAATAACATATCGGTTTCGAAAAAATAGCGGCGGCTGATCTTTTCGAAACACAAATGCCTAGCCACGTCCGCATGAATCGCAGTATAGCCATTGGTTGGATCAAATAAGTCCCAGTAACCTGACGAAAATTTGGTCATAAACGACAACACTGCATTACCAAAAAGCCGCCTTTTGGGCATGCTTCGAATTTTTTCAAGGTCGAAGAAACGATTGCCTTTGGTGTAATCCGCTTCACCCGCGATGATTGGCGCAATAAAATCAGGAATTAACCGAGGGTCCATCTGTCCGTCGCCGTCTATTTTCACAATAATATCCGCGCCCGCCTCGATTGCGGCCTTGTACCCAGTCATTACGGCCCCGCCGACGCCCAGGTTTTGGAGATTATGCAAGATGACGACTCTGGCATCGAGACAATGATTCTTGACAAAGTTGCCGCTGTCTTCGGGGCAGGCATCGTCGACTACAAAAATAAATGAAACTTCCTCTCCTGTTTTCGATAGTACGTCCAGAACATGCTTGGTGACGCGGTAGCAGGGAATAACGACCGCTATGATTGCTTGTTTTGCTTGTGATTGCATTTTTAGTGGCTACCTTGAACTTTAAACCATGACCAAGCCATATTATTTTGTATAAAGGTTAATGTTGCGTTTTTCTTTAATAGGATTTCTTCATGCTGAGGAGCCGTGATAAATCCGGCCCCCGTTTTGCGAAAATCGAAGTTTTCCGGATCGATTACAACTCTGACGATATCGTCTTGAGGCGACTCGATTCGATAATTATCGACAACCCCGCCGGAAAAAAGCAGATGCTGGTACCTATTGTAGATATTTGTTCCGGTATGATCCTTATCCAGGCGCTCCCAAAGCGATTTCTGCGGATAGTAAAATATACCATTCGCTACGGGAAAGCCACTCGCCAATAGATACATGGCGGGAACATGAGTGTCGAGTACCAATATTCTTTGGCTGATAGCCGCATCCGATTGCTTATTATGGAATTCATTAATAAATGACGAGGCCGTAAAGTGATGAGGCGCAATGTTGACCGGGTTAAATGGCAATATTGTCGCCGAATATAAGGCCAACGTGGAGTAAATGAAATTTTTAAATTTACCCAAGGCCAGCCAATAGCCCATGGCGAAAGTAACAAAAAACAGCCCGATCAATATACTGGGAGTAAAGCCTGAAAGTATGCCTTCCTGAAGGTCGGAAATACTGTTAAAGGCAATTGCGGCCCATACCAATGCAATCGCCAGCGCCCATGATCGCCGCGGCATTTCGTATCCGCCGGTTTTTATATCGGCAGATAGTAATGATCCGGATAAAAGTATGCTTGATAAGCCTAAAGCCAAGTCAGCCCTATGAGGTGGAACCCGCCCCCAAAGCGAGAGTCTAGCCAACTCGACGGGTATGCCAACCAGCATGAAATACAAAATAACACCAATAGATGCCGCAAGGGCGATGTCCACTGCGCCAATCGCCCTTTGATGCCACCTAAAAAGAAATAGGAAGGCAAGCGGCAAGAACATATAGCAAAAGGACGATATTTCGCTCGGGTTGGCATAAACACTATCCAGTTTGTATAGCGTTACGAGGTTGGTGAATCCGCGGAGAAGTTCCGGCATCGAAACGTTTCCGCCGGTAACGGAAGTTCTTTGTCCTGGATATACCGTATCCAGCATCGCCTGAATTGCCGGATGCGCATCCGTCCACCATTTCCACAGAATCAAGCAGGCAAGGATAATGGAAAACCCGTACGAGACTAGCCTGACGCTATTGATATTTCTATGTAATTTATCCCTGACAACAACAGCGCCAAATAATGCAAGAAACACATATCCGACGGAGACCTGCCAAGGTGGATATAAAACCAAAACAAAGCCGGCCAGGGATAGGCCTAATATGCCGCTCGAAAACAATAATGCATACTTGCCATCCGCCCGCAAAATGGCAAGCGCAGATAATAAAGCCAGACTAGGAAAAAATACAGTATAAGCCGGCCAGTTGGACCATGCAGCAACATAGGGCGACAAGCTAAAACATAAGGCTATCAAAAAACTAGCTCTCCATTGGCCTTGCAGAAGTACATTAACCACTCCCCACACAGCAAATAGACAAGCGAATATTGGAAACAGCCAATACCAGGACAAGGCTCTTTTTAAATCAAATAAAAAGAACCCCCAAGTAGCGGGCTTTGCAATCGCCGAAAGGTGGGCGACCGGAACGCCGGACATGCCGATACTGAGCATATTCTGGCCGTCCTCGCCCAAGTTTTCGTTGATTATGGGAAATTTGGGCTGGTGATTGTATTGGGCGACCGCAAGCGGGGTAAATACCAGCCACTCATCGCTTCGTATGGGCTGATCTTTCAGCCAGATTTTGCTCGCATCGGTTCGAACGAAAGGCGTTTGTTCTACACCTATCCCAAATGAAGAGCCGGTAATGCCTAAGCCTATCAATATGCAAAAACTCAAAAACAATGCAAACCCGAAAATGACACAGGGTTCGATTGACTTATCCAATTTCCTGCTCAGCCAGTTGCCTAAAGAAACGCCGCGAAAATATGCAGTACCTGGCAATGCCAGTAACAAAACAAGTATGACTTTATATTTCAGCGCCCTATCGAAAAAAGGCGGAGAAACAACGGATAACGGCGATATTCGATCGCTTGAATGCAGTTCCACCTGACTGCCGTTATCCATAATGGCCCTTACCCTAACCAAGGCTTTATCCATATTCGAATTATCCGGTAATGGCGCATTGATACGCCATCCCGATAGCAGCCAATCGCTACGCCCGGTGGCGGCAACCACGTCCGGCCGCTCGAATTTTTCATACCGCCCTTGGTAAATTAATTGCTCTCCAAGCCATATGGAAATAGAGACGACGTGATTATTGGGTATGGACGAACTTGCCCAGCCTTCAGCGATTAATCTATTGCTCTCTATAAGCAAAGAATCCACATAGCCTTGTGCTTCGGATTGAGGAAGATTTTCGCCGGCCATTGCCGGTGTTGTCATGGACAACAAGCATGCAAGCAAGCCGCCTATCCAAGGCGTGCTTGGCGTGGCAGCGCGATAGCCTGCCATAGCCCGTTCGAAAATAGAACATTTCAAAAACGATACGCTACATATGGCGGTATAGAGCAACGCCATAAAAATAACGCTATATCGTGCAAAAATGATTACAGGCCGCATTCTCGGTCTTTCCTCTTGTCATAAGTCAATAGGCAACAAGCCGGGTAGACTTTCCTCAAACGGTGAGCGAAAACCTGGGTAACAAACTGATGGATTTCGTGCATTTAGTGAACTGACTGCGGTTTTAGGATGAAGACAAGGGCGTCAATGCAACGGCCTGTTCGGGGTTAGAAACGCAAAATAGAGATAATCGTAAAGCTGTCTGGCTTCTTTATCGGATAATTTTTCCAAAGTGAATCGCGGCATGATACCGGGAGAACCATCGGGCATGCGCGGTTCTCGAATATAAGTTACAAAGTCGTTGAAATCGCTCAGTTGCGGAGCATTGCGCAACGGCATAGTGGACACGATGACGTTTTCCCCTCGCCTATGGCAACCGGAACAATTGCTTTCGAAAATTCGGCGCCCTGTGTCATATTGTTCCGGCGCATCGGGCGAAAAGCCGCGGTAAACCAATTCTCCGCCGAAAAAGCCCAGTCCCATTACGGTGAACAGACTCAAGACATAAAGTGTCGGCATCGCCATCGAATCGAGGTGCCAACGTCCCCATCCCAATGCCGTGACCAATAAAAACACATACAAACTCGCCAAAACCAGCTTCATCCTGATTTCAAAAATCCCGGCTCCGCCATAAAAACGTTGCCAATCCAGGATGCCGACCGGAATCGCGAGTAATGCAAAAATGAAGGCCAGCACGGTGGCCTGATAAGCCGTGACCCGATAGACCCGGTTTCCGGTCGCAAGCGCCAAAAAGGCAAAACAAACGGCGCCGATTGACATGCCCGCGGGTACATGCACCAGTACCGGATGAAAGGGATGCGTAAAACCCAAGCCTGCCAGTAAGTCGTAGAAAATGCTGCTCATGATGGTGATCCTCCCGAAGCGATATTAGAGCTCGACCCTCAAATTTTGATTTTCGCTTGCCCATGGCCGTATTTCGTTGGCTTATACGGCATTGTCATCGATGGCATAGCCAAAAAACAAGCGTTTTAGGTTCAGCGCTCTTCCAGTACCGAAAGCTCTCTATCCGTCTGGCGCAGGCGTTCGGAAATAGCGCTGGCAACGCGCGCAAAAACCCGCACACCGAGCACCGCATCGTCATACACTCGTGCATTGAATTCTCGCCGGGACAACATATAAAGCTCGCAATCGGTTTTGGCAACGGCGTCTGCCGAACGTTGGAGGTGGTCGAGAAAGGCCATTTCCCCGAAATAATCGCCGGGTCTGAACGTCGCCAAATGATGATACTTGCCACCCTTAAGCGGCAATAATATCCGAACGGTACCACGACGAATCAGAAAAAGCTCATCGCCGCTATCACCCAGAGCAAATATCTTGTTGCCGGCAGCCACTGTTTTCTCGCGCATACATGAGCGCAAGGCTTCGATCGTGGCATCATCCATCTCGCGCATCAATTCGATATCTTTCAGATCCAGTGTGCGTTCATCGGTTTTTTCGATGCCCCCGGCCTCTTCCAGAATTCGATTCTCCATCCATTCCAAGCCCTCATCGCGGGTGTCGAAAACCCGCAGCCCCCCGCCCTGCTCACCGATGAGTCCCACACCGACCATGTAGCGCCGCAAATCTTGTTGACTTGGCAAACTGGAAGGCATGCCGCTAAACATCAACTCGCCGCCGCGTTCGCCCAGCCGGTCCAGCTCGGTGTAAGATAAATCATAATATGTTTCTTTTTCCAGTCCTGGCCCAG
>JAQTYP010000046.1 GCA_028688235.1 Methylomonas sp. | reverse complement strand
GGCGGCAGTGCCGATGTCGATTTTTTACCTATGATGCAAAGGCGACGTTTGTCGCCGCTGGCGAGGGGGGCTTGCGCGGTGGCCTGGCATGCCAGACGGGCGGGCGGCGACATGCCTGTGGTGTATTTCTCGCGTCACGGCGAGAGCCGCTATTATTTCGAGATGCTGCAAGGCATGGCGGCCGGCGAGGCGGTTTCGCCCAGTCGCTTCAGTTTGTGCGTGCATAACGCCGTCGCCGGCTTGTTCAGCATTCAAAGCCAAAGCCACTTGCCTTATGTGTGTTTGGCCGGCGGAACGGAGGAACTGTTTGCCGCTTTTGTCGAGGCCGGCGGCCAGTTGCTGGAGGTGCCGCAAGTGATGGTTGTCTGCTACGAGCAGCCCTTGCCTGAAGTCTATGGCCGCTATGTGTCCTCGTCGCCTATGACTTGGGCCCTGGCGATGGTGTTGGGTCGGGAAGAGGCGTCCGGTCTTCGCTTGCATCTTGCCCGAAATAGGGCTGTCGACTGCAATGGGGGAAGCTCGACATTGATTCACGCTATCGCCGATGGCCTGCTCGAAGGCTATACGGCACTGGAGCGTTCGCTCTGGCGCTGGAGTCTGCAACATGTTTAAGCAGCTTAATTATTATTGGCGTCTTGTGGGTACGGGGCTGAGCTTTTTTATGTTCGGCGCCTGCGGCGTGCTGGTCTGGGGTTTGGGCTTTCCGTTATTCGAGAAATTTCTCGGCGTAGGCGGCGATAAAAAACGACGCTCCCGGCTCTTGATGAGTCGCATATTTCGAAGCTATATGGCTTTCATGCGACTTATCGGTATCCTGAATTATCGCGTGAGCGGCCGTGATCGGCTTTTGGCGCCGGGTAGGCTGGTCGTGGCCAACCATCCTTGTCTGCTGGATATCGTGTTCTTGATTTCTCAGATTCCCAATGCAACCTGTATCGTCAAGCCGGCTCTGATCCGCAATCCCTTCATGCGCATTCCGATCCAGGCCATGGGGTATATTTATGCCGAAGACCCGGAAGTTTTGGTCGAGCACTGCGAGGCCGAATTGCGCGAAGGCGGTAATCTGATCATATTCCCCGAGGGCACGCGAACCACTCCGGGCAAGGCGATCAAATTCCAGCGAGGTGCCGCGGCGATAGCATTACAGGCCCAAGCTCCCATATTGCCGGTCATATTGGATTGCTCGCCGACGACCTTGACGAAACGCGAAAAGTGGTATCAGATACCTGAAAAGAAGTTTACTTTGACCATGGATGTGCGCGATCATATGCGGTTGACTCCGGTTCCCGACAACACCAGCCGTTCACTTGCGTCTCGTCGGCTTACCCGGCAATTGGAAGCGTATTTCGTAGAGCGGTTAGCAGAAAATGGGAAATCTTGAAGTCGAGCTTAAGCGATTGATCATAGATACTTTCGAGCTCGAAGGGCTACTACCGGACGACATCGTTTCTGAGGCTCCGTTATTCGGGTCCGGTTTGGGCCTGGATTCCATAGATGCGCTGGAACTGGGCCTGGCTTTGAAGAAAACATACCATATTCAACTCGATGCCCAAACCAGTGGCTTGGTCGAACATTTTGCGTCGGTCAAAAATCTGGCCAATTTTGTGGAATCGCAACAGGAAACAAAGAACGCATGAAAACCCAAGAAGAAGTATTTACCACGCTGAGACAGATCATGGCGGAAATGTTCGAGCTGGCACCGGAAGACATCGTGTTGGAAGCCAATCTTGGCCGGGATCTGGATATCGATAGCATCGATGCGGTGGATTTGATGGTCAGACTGCGCGAGATCACCGGCAAGCGCATCAATCCCGACGATTTCAAAAACGCCCGCACGGTTCAGGATGTGGTCGATACGGTAGTCAGGATCAGCCTTTCTTAAGGAATATGCACAAAATCATTTCTATAAACCCTAAGTGTTGTGGAGCTTCGGTGACTCGCTTGACAGGACGCCGTCAATACATCCTTGTAGGCTTGGCGGCGGCTATCCCTGCCGCCGACACCTGTCAATCGAGCCACCTAACCCCTCCAACTCATTTCATGTTCTTTCCTAAATTGCCATGGCCGAAACGCGCGACACTGGACCGGGTATGTTGTTGAATCTGCTGATTGGCGCTTTGACGATCGGTTATCCGTTTCTGGTTTGGTTTACATTGGATTATTTCCAGCCGGGTGTGCTGGCGTTGATGCTGGCGGGGGTGTTTTTGCTCCGCTTCGCGTTGATGGGCCGAAACGCCCCGGCATCCGCCATGACGGGGTATGGCGTGGCAGCCTGCGTGCTGTTTTTGCTGGCCATCTCATGGATCAATCGTGTCGACGGCTTATTGCTTTATCCCGTCTTCGTCAGTCTGCTGTTTTTCGTGATATTTGCTTCGAGTTTGCTGTATCCGCCGCCAGTGATCGAAAGACTGGCGCGTTTGGAAGATCCGGAACTTCCGCCTAAAGGTGTGGCTTATACCCGCAAGGTGACTCAGGCGTGGAGCCTGTTTTTTTTAGCTAACGCCGCCGTTTCGCTGATTACCGTCTGTTACGGTGACCGCTGGTTGTGGAGTCTTTATAACGGCTTCGTGTTTTATCTGTTGATGGGTTTGTTGATGGCGGTGGAAATGGCGGTTCGCCGCAAGGTCAAGGCAAGTTATTGAAGCCGCTCTCGCTATCCGATGACAAGATCTTGCTGCCGGAGCTGTTGGCGCACGAAGCGCAAGCCGGCGGTGTGCTGTTGACTTTACGGGTTCCGGAAAACCTGACGTATTTCATCGGTCATTTCGATCAAATCCCTATCGTGCCCGGCGTCGTGCAGATTCAATGGGCCGTGCATTATGCCCGGGAATACCTGGGAGTGACGGGGGTTTTCAGTCATATGGAAGCCGTCAAGTTCAAGGAACTGTTGTTGGCGGGGCTACCGCTGCAACTGGACTTGCGCTATCACCCGCAGAGCTTTAAATTGGAATTTTGCTACCGCTCGGAAGCGGCCGAATACAGCTCGGGTAGAATCCATTTCCATGATAGCCGCATTTAAGCCCTGTTTGCTGATACCGGTTTATAACCACGAAGGCCCGCTGCCCGACATCGTGCGGCGCTTGGCGCCTTACGGCTTGCCTTGCATTCTGGTCGACGACGGCAGCGAGCCTGGTTGTGCCGACGTGATTCGGGGGCTGGCAGAGCGCCATACCTGGGTGGAGACCATCAGACACCCGGAAAACCGGGGCAAGGGTGGGGCGGTCAAGACCGGTCTGTCATGGGCGCAGGCCCAGGGTTATAGCCATGCCGTGCAAATTGATGCGGACGGCCAGCACGATCTGAACGATCTGGATCGCTTTCTGCAGGCCGCGCGGCAAAATCCCGAGGCGGCCGTCATCGGCAGGCCTCTATTCGACGAATCGATACCCAAACTTCGCTTCTATGCCCGTTATCTGACCCATGTCTGGGTTCATATCAACACCTTGTCGCTGCAGATACCCGATGCGATGTGCGGTTACAGGGTCTATCCCGTCGCCGCCTGTAACCGGTTGATCCAGCACGCCGATCTGGATGATCGCATGGCCTTCGATGTCGAAATTCTAGTCAGATTGGTTTGGCAGGGCGTGGCCATGGTGGTCATTCCGACCAAGGTCGGTTATCCCGAGGACGGGATTTCGCATTTTCGCGGTCTGGAGGACAATCTGCGTATCAGCCTGACTCACGCACGCTTATTTTGCGGCATGCTGATACGCTTGCCTTGCTTGATTGCCGGACGTTTTCGATGAGCGCGGCACAGACATCCCGGCATTGGGCATCTTTGGAAGAAACCAGTCTGATCTGGGGCATACGTTTGTTGGTATGGATTTACCGGGTTTTCGGCCGCGTGGCATTCCGGTTGGTTTTGCGCCCCGTCGTCAGTTATTACTTTTTGACCGGCAAGATCGCCCGCGAGGCATCGATGGACTATTTATGCCGTTTGGGCAAGCATTACCCCGAACTGCATCTGAATGCCGGTTGGTGGCTTAGTTATCGGCATTTTTTAAGTTTCGGCGAAACCTTGCTGGATAAAATATTGGCATGGACGGGTTGCCTGGAGCCCAATCAGGTCGATTTCCCCAATCGGCCGCAGCTGCTGGAACTGATGGCGCAAAAACGCGGCGCGATGATAGTCAGCGGACATATCGGCAATCTGGAGCTTTGCCAGGCCGTCGCCAATATTCGCGGGCAAATCCGCTTGAATATATTGGTACATACCCGCCATGCCGAGAAATTCAACCGGCTGTTGGGCCGGGGCGACGGTAGTGCGACGATCAAATTGATACAGGTTACCGAATTGAATCCGGCGATCGCTATCGAATTGCAGGAAAAAATCGACAATGGCGAATTTCTGGTGATGGTGGGCGATCGTATCCCCGTACAGGGCGGTCGCACGGTCAAAGCCGAATTTTTAGGGCAAGAGGCAGACTTCCCGCAAGGGCCCTGGTTGTTGGCCTCGCTGTTGCGCTGTCCGGTCTATACCCTGTTTTGTTATCCGACGGCCGGCCGCTATCACGTCCACCTGGAGGCTTTTTCCGACGGTTTCCGCATGCCACGGGCTGAACCCGAACGCGGCCGGATGTTGCAGGATTTGGCCGGCCGTTATGCGAAAATATTGGAAAAACATTGCCGGACCGAGCCCTTGCAATGGTTCAATTTTTATCCGTTTTGGCAGCAGTCCGCATGCCGTAATCCCGAGGATCATGCATGATAAGGGCTGAAGTCGAAGTCGTCGTGCCCTTCTTCGATATCGACCTGCTGGGCATCGCCTGGCATGGCCATTACTGCAAATATTTGGAAATCGCCCGCTGTGCGATGCTGGACACGATAGATTACGGTTACAACACGATGAGGGCGACGGGTTTCGTTTGGCCCATCGTCGATCTGCAACTGCGCTACGTGCGCCCGGCCAGATTCGAGCAGCGTCTGAGAGTGACGGCTGAACTGGTCGAGTGGGAATACCGCATGAAGATCAAATACCGCATCACCGATGCCGCAACCGGCGAACTGCTGGTCAAGGCCCATACGATACAGGCGGCGGTCGATCATGCCAGCGGCGAGATGTGCTATGCCTCGCCCGACATATTCCTGAAAAAACTGGGGATCGAGGTCGATGCGGACTGACAGATGCCCGGTTTTCCCGGTTCCGCTCCCCTAAACCCTTAGAAAGAGGAAATGCGATGTTCAGAAAAAACCTGATGTGGCTGGTGATTGGTTTGGTTGTGGCCGCTTTATTGGCCGGCTGTAAGAAACAGCTAAGTCCTTACGAACCGGCGCCAACCCAAGCGCCTTCCAGCCAAATTTATTACACTCAGTTCAGTCTTTTTCAAGAGAAAAACACTTATCGCACTACGAACTACCGCAAGGGCATATTGATTCCCATCAACACCGAAGTGACTTTGCAGGCCATGCGTGGCGACGAAGCCGACCTCAGGCTGGTCGACGGTGGCCAGATACTGACGATAGAAAATGTGCCCAAGCATACCTTGGACGACATGCAAACCGCGTTTAACAAAATCGTCGGTCCGAGCAAAGTCGATATGAAGGCGTTCTCGCAAACCGAACGGGACGCCATCATGGCCGGTCGGGTCGTCAAAGGCATGAGCCGGAAGGCGGTGTTGGCCGCCATCGGTTATCCGCCCAAGCATGAAACGCCGTCATTGGAAGCCAACGATTGGGTGTATTGGAGCAACCGTTTCAACCGCTTCGTCGTGCATTTCAAAAACGACAAGGTCGAAAGCGTTGTCGAATAAGGCCGTACCCAAGCGTTGCGATGTCGTCGTCATCGGCGGCGGACCTGCCGGTTCCAGTGTCGCCGCGTTGCTGGCCAAGCAGGGCGTAGACGTCGTATTGCTGGAAAGAGCCTTGCATCCGCGTCAGCAAGTCGGCGAAAGTTTGATTCCGCATGTCTGGAAATACGCCGACCTGACCGGTGTCTCCGGACTGATAGAAAAGGAAGGCTTCGTCGCCAAGGCCGGCGGCATTACGGTTTGGAACGGCAGGATACATCGTATCGCCTTCTCGGACTTCGGTTTCAACCGGCCCGCATTGCATGTCGAGCGGGATATTTTCGATCAGTTGTTGTTGCAGCACGCCGAAAACCAGGGCGCGGCCGTGTTTCAACAAGTCAGCGTGCGCGGCGTCGATCTGGGGGCTGATTGGCCGGTCGTCAGCTATCAAGACAAGCGGGGCGGCGATCTTTCGGATGGCGTTATCCGTTGCCGTTACCTGATCGATGCCAGCGGGGCGTCTGCTGTGCTGGCCGGACAATTCAAGTCCAAATGTCTGATAGCTTCTCGCATGCGCTTCTTGTCGTTGTGGGGGCATTTCAAAAATTCGCGCTATGTCGCCGCCGACGGCCGCAGCCATGCGCCGGAACAGGTGCATAAGATCAAGCCCATCACCTTCGTCACGTCGTTCGAAGACGGCTGGATTTGGCATATCGCGATGCGTAAGGTGACCAGCGTAGGCCTGGTGATCAACAGCGACCGGGCGCGGGCGATGGATAAGGCGCAGCGCGAGCGTTTCTATCTGCAGACCTTGAAAACCGCGCCTTATATGGAATGTTTGCTGGCAAATGCCGAATACCTGCCGGATTCTTTCCGGCAGCGGCCGGATTATTCCTATTATTCCACCCGATTGTGCGGCGAAAATTTTTACTGCATAGGCGATGCGGCTTCGTTTGTCGATCCCATTTATTCGCATGGGGTATTGAATGCCTTTTACAACGCCAGTCTGGTGGCGATGGCAGTCGTCGAGTCGCTAAAACATCCGGAGTTTCGGGCACGCCACGCCCAGTTATGCGAAAACCGCATCAGGCAGTTTTACGGATTTTCCCGTTCGCTGGCCTTGGGCGAATTCGGCGGCGACGGGGTCGACGCCGAACTGGTAAGGCGTTTCATGCGCCAAGTCCCAACCGTCGAACTGGAGCTGATGTTTGCTGCTTCGTTCATGTCAGAGAGGTCTCAAAACTTTCATGCGATGGCGCAGGACGCGGGGCTTGCGATGTCTTCGCCCGGAGCCAAAGTGCATTTCATGGAATCCTTATGTCTTTGACGTTTTGCTTAAGTATATGGGTTACCAACTTAACATCTCTGTCATCGTGGTACAAACGGGCTGACTAAACGATGCCGGAATTCTCGTTCCCACGCGCTGCGCTCATCGTTATACCCATCTCATCGCGACATCCTGTTGCGCTTCCAAAGCGGCGGTGAGCAGCGCTTGACCACAATATAGGCCGCTCGCCATTCCCGAGGATCGAAAACAATATGTTTTCATAATCCATTGCTCATTCAGCCGTCGAACTCGTCAGGGCCGAGGTTTTTAATGTCCTTAGAAGAAAGAAAGGGGGCTGGTCTTTCAGTCAAGCAAAACGTACAATAACATGTTACGGTTTTCGATTTAATGATTGCAAAACGAAAGACCTGACCCCTTTGTTTCTCTCAGTTCTCTTTCCATTCCGAGGGTACTTTTTTGTTGACCTCATCGATAAGTTTATCCAGACTCGCTGCGTTGAGGCGTCCACTGGCTTCTGCAGCAAATATCATTGCACATAACAACTGCTTACTATTGTTTAGTTTTGTTTTAACTATAAATTCGATACACTCAAGAAACATACCTTGATCGAAACGCTTACCTTGCCAAAATTTGCGCTCTTTGTTTCCCTGTTTAAGATGGGCTGAATCAACAAACTTATGAACATGGTGTTGCCCGGCGTTGCCCCCCCCATACTCTCCCCCATATGTTTTGTCGACGAAACTCTGAACTGAACCAAATACCTTCTTTAATTCTTGATGTGTCCATTTGATTGCTTCTGATTTAGGCGTGACAACACTTGAGTTTAAAGGTGCTTTTCCTTGTTCTTTCTTGGCAGAACATGCAGCACAAAGCCCCTTGCTAACAGCCCAATTCGTACACTGTGTGCCGTCGTTAATCATAGTGCATTGTTTCATGCCTTATACCTCTATAAGTAAATTGTAATAATCAAGCCGCCCGAAAAGTTTTACCAATTGCCAGCCTGTCAAAACGTCCGGGCCGGGGTTACAAACCCCGGCCCGCTCAATTATGCTGCGTTAATCGGACCGTGAACCCAGAAGCTCCCAAATCCATGCCGCCAACCAACCACGCTTAATCCGCTTACGGCTATAATTAGCGCCTAAATTTCACTTCTTCACGATCATAACAACCCGGCGTAACAAGAACGTAACAAGGCAGGGTGAAGGACGAACAGACAAGTATGGTTCAAAACCATCCTCCGGTATGCTCGGATACCGTTTTAGCCGGGCAGCTCTGTAATCCACGCGAAACGATTTTTCCTCGTTACCAAGCTTCGGCTTGGTAACGCCAATCTTGAAAGCTCTGGCTTTCAATCGTTGAATAACAGGAAGCGACAGCTTCCGAGGCCTTGTTCCCAAACTGGAGTTTGGGAACAAGATTAATTTCTGGGAAACTTCAGTTGAAAGTTAAAAGGATTGCGGCTTTTTCGCCCCAGCCGCGGCCGATAACGGTGTAGACCATATAGGCACGCTGCCGCTTGAAACGCAAATAGGCGCCGCCTTCACCGGCGAAAGTCAGTGAACTGGCGGCAATGCGAGTATGGCGGTTGCGCCCAAATTGAAGGGTTGGCTGCCAGTAACGAAACGGTGATGATCCGGCGGGTCGATGACTTATTCCAGCAGGCTGTTTCGTATGGTGCAGGCATTTTTGAAGTCGTTCAGGCCATGGCTGTCGCCATTGACCACCCGGCGCGCGCCGGCTAGATCGTATTCCGCCAGAGACTGACGAATTTTATTGGCGTTGTTTTTCAAAAACAGCGCCAATAACCGGGTTGCAATCTTGGGATCGTTAGCGAGTTTGGGGTTATGCACCAAATCCAGGTTCAACTGTTCCCCATATTTTGCGTAATTGGCCCGTCCCGTCAGCTGTACGAAGCCGCGGGTAGAGCCGACTGACAAGCGGCGGCGTCGAATACAGAAGATTAATAGTGCGGGGGTTGGTCTTTTTAGGCGTAGAATGTCCGTTAGAGCTTTGTGCGAATGAATTTGGCGTATTTCGTCTAAATTGCCATGCCGCGCTCTTTACCTGTATCAACGTAACTGGAGGAAAACCATGTCCGAGGCTACCAAACCCATTCCCGATGGCTATCACAGCGTGACCCCTTATCTGACCGTAGAAGACGCCGATGCCGCGTTGGCTTTTTATCGGCAAGCTTTCGGTGCCAGTGAAATACTGCGTCTGAATATGGCGGACGGCAAGATTGGCCATGCCGAGTTCAAGATAGGCGAATCCAATTTCATGATTTCGGACGAATACCCCAATGCCAGCTCGACATCGCCCAAAACGTTAGGCGGCAGCAGCGTCAAGCTGCATCTGTACGTTGGCGACGTCGATGCCGTATTCGCCCATGCCCTGGCTGCCGGTGCCACGCAAGCCATGGCGCCGGCGGATCAATTTTGGGGTGATCGCATGGGGGCATTGATTGATCCTTTCGGCCACCATTGGTTGCTTGCAACCCACATCGAAGATGTGGACCCAAGCGAATATCAGCATAGAATGGATGCGATGTTCGCCGCCAATGCCGCTTGCGATTCGTGAGGCCTGGTTATGCAATCGTTCGCTACCGTGAACAAAAGAATTTTCCCGAATGAGCCTGCCAACCCGAATCTCTATAAAATTATGCTAGATTAATGTAAACGCAATCCATAGTCAGTGCAGGCAAGCTGCGGCGTTTGTTCTAACCACTCTGGTTGTTTTTTGTCAGCATTTCAGGAGGAAAGTACCATGCAATATTTATCAAACCTGTTTACCGATCAGGATTTTATTAATGCTGTTCCATTTCAAACACTTGTTTTTCCCGCTAAGAGCGTGATTTTGGCCGAAGACGACGAAGGCCAGGACTTGTTCCTGATCCAAAAAGGTGAAGTCGAAGTCAGCTACAATCTGCATGACGATGCATACAAAGAACCAGCCAAACTTGCGCGTTTGACCGCCAACGATTTTTTCGGCGAATTATCTTTATTCGACAAAGAGCCGCGTAGTGCCCAGTTTACTGCCGTTACCGAATGCAATATACTTAAGGTTAGCGGTCCGGAGTTGATCGACTATCTCGATACCCATCCGGCAAAAGGCTATTTTGTATTACGGGAATTGTTGCTGCACACCATTACTTATTTTCGTAGAAACAATATGCGCACCAAGATGGCCTTGCAGATGTATTTTCACGAACATGCCGACGATTGAGGATTTCGTCCCGAATAACCGCCCTTTCCCGAAGGGAGAGGGCGCTGTATTTCTACGCTTCGATAGTCGACATCGATAGACGACGCCTACCTCCCCGGAACTTTTCATCTCCCCTGGTGCCTACGCCGCGAATGTAGTGCGCCAGTTGCTGAATGCCCTGGCTGTCTTGCTGGCAAGTTGCTTCGAACAACTTGGCGACATTGGTGGGGCAAGGCCGGCCGTCGTCCGATTTTTGATCGGCTTGTTCCAGGTGCCGTCGCAAAATACGATGCGTTTTTTCATGGGGTTTACTCCGGATTGTTTTAATCAGGAAAAATCGTTTCGTGGGCAACTGCCGTTTTTAGTTTCGTTATGGTTGAAAAAAGCGGCGAGTGGCAAAGATGTTGTCGGCAAAGCGCTTGCCTTGCCATGACAAACTGCGTTTCAGGACGAAATCGAAACGTAACGGATGGTATTCCTGCAAGGTCAACAGCGGCTCGACGGCTTCTATTGCCAGAAGGCCGGCGTCGGCAAATTTTTGCGGTGAAATCAGCGGCAAAATGCCGGTCAAAGGATAATCGGAACCGTACAATAAGCGGCTGTGCCAAGCGGTTTCGGTCAGCAAGGTTTTGACGACTTCCGTATTCCGGTTGCGCAACACGATCGCGGAAATATCGCCGAACAAATTATGTTGCCATTGGTTTTCACTCATCAGTTTGGCAAACAAGTCGAAACTCCTGACTTCCTTACCGCCGTCGTCCAAATCGCTACCCAAGCTTGCGCAATGGGCGATGACCACTTTGACGCCGGCATCCAGTGCCCGTCTCAGACGCAACGGATTGCCGAACAGCGGTTGGTCGGCGCCATGCACGGCTTTCTCCTCGCCGCCGTGGGTGATGATGGCTATGTTGAGTTCGGCGGCCGCCTTGTAAAAGCGGTCGCAGAGCGGCGAGGCCGGATCGATACCCATCGCCGGCGGCAGCCATTTAACGGCCCGCGCACCGTTGGCGGCGGCTTGTTGTAAGGCGTCTACGCAGTCGAGCCGGTAAGGATGTATGCTGGCGACCCATTCGAAACGATCGGGATAACGATGGGCCAGGTTTTGGGCATAACTATTGGGTACGAAATAAAAACTGCTGGCTTCGTCGGCATCGCCGTTGGCGCCATGGGCGCGATCGAAGGCATACAACATCGCCTTTGCCCCCTTGGGCATGCTTTCCAGCAAGGCCGCGAGGCGAGCGACGAAGGCTTCGTCCTGGCCCTTGCCTTGCCCGGTGCAGGCCGCATTGGCATAAAACCAGTGCTGTACGGATTGGACAGGATGCAGCAGCGGCTGATGCATGGCAGGATTGAGCGTAATGCCGCTGCCACCGTCGCCCGAGCCTATGATGTGGACATGGCAATCCCAATATTCCGATGGATTTACGCCCTGCCAAGCGGCTCTTTCTAATGCGGAAGTCGGCGTTTCGTAGGGATCGAGACAAGGATTGGTTAAACGCATGAATGCGTTTGCAGTGTTGGCTATCAGGCCTGACGCGGCGAATCCCAGGAAGCGCCGGCGGGATAGGTTGTAATGCTTGTTGTCGAGGGAAGGGGTAGTCATGAATTTCGGGTTTTGAATGAGAGAGTCTGTCGGAGTGCGCGTGAAGTGGGTCTCCAGTATCATGTAAAAATTCCGTCATAATATTAGCTTTACGGAACAACTCAAGCCAACAGGAATGAAAGAAGTTTTTGCTCCGCTATTCACGCTCAACACCTTGCCGTTGCTCGTGGCAATACGCGGCACTGCGCAATGCAGAAAAACAGGTATGTTCAAAGAAACTCAAATGCTGCCATTGCTGTTCAACCGTGGCATGAACCGGACTGGGCGCGTTCGCTTGATCTGGAAAGCGCGAGCTCGCGGCGGACCAATCTCACTACCCGCTGAATCGTCAGTTGTATAAAGGTCACATCGTTGACCTGCCAGAGGCTGGCCTAAAACCATGCCAAATAATGCTTCACTGTTCATGGCAAGGGTTTCGCAATACCGACTGTATTTCACATAGAGCCAAAACTGTTAACTCGTGACCTTTGGTCAGCGGATTGCTATAGTTTGCAGCCTTTAACCCATAGCCGATAAATCAAGGGGATTTTACATGTCGGGCTTTTTTGCCAAATCGCGAATCACCGCCAAGTCCGGTTATAGCCGATGGCTTGTTCCGCCCGCTGCCTTATCCGTGCATTTGTGTATAGGCCAGGCATACGCATTCAGCGTGTTCAACGATCCACTGACGCGGGTATTGGGCATCACCTCCTCCACTTCCGAAGA
>JAQTYP010000474.1 GCA_028688235.1 Methylomonas sp. | reverse complement strand
CGGAATAGGCGACGAAGTCTGCAATGCCGGCATAGGTAAACACGCCGCTTGCTCCCGGTTTTGAAGGAGCGACAATGGGGCCGGCTGCGTTAGTTGGCGAAAGCCCGGTTGGCTTGGAAAGCATTCCTTGTGCCTCGGCATCCAACCGCCATTGGGCGAAAGGCTCGATGCTCTTACCGCCGGGCACATACCATTTTTTGTTCGCCGGATCCCAGCGCGCGCCGAGCGCTTTGGCCGCGTCTTTTTGTGCATACGGGACATTCAGATAGATCTTCGATTGGGTCATTACGGTGGGAGATTTTGGAGTCCATGTCGGAAGATATTGTAAAGCATTGCGCTTGCCCGCTCATTCCGATAGTTCATTTCGGTTAAGCGGTAATGTTTGGTGGCTGAGGATGGTGGGGTCGATTTTATACGACCCCATAGGATTCATTGATGGCGTTCTTTGTGCCTGCCATGCATGTTGCTGGTATAAGTCGTCGCGGCGAACAACGCCGACGAAATGATGTATTCGCCGTTGATAAAGCCTATCATACCGGCTATAAACGTCAGGCCAGTTAAGATTTTGGGTAAGCTGTTCATGACAATTCCCCGATAGTTGTTGACGACTAGACTATAAAGCCGGATGTTGTCAATAACAATACGTTTATGGCAACATAATTTGTTGATTTAAAAGAAACAACAGTCGGCTCGTGGACGAAATGATTTTCCAGGTTGATAAAAGGGGTAAACATGACTGATTGGATAGATGTGGTGGCGGAGTCGGCTTTGGCGGAGGGAGAGCATGTCGTGGTCGATGTCGCAGGGGATGACGTGGCTATTTTTAAAATAGAAGGCAATCTCTATGCTATCGAGGATGTCTGCACGCACGACGGAGCCGAAATAGCGAGCGGGGAGTTGGACGGCGATGAAATCGTCTGTCCTCGCCACGGCGCCCGATTCTGTGTCAAGACTGGCCAGGTCAAATGTGCGCCGGCCTATGAGGATTTAGCAATCTTTCCGCTACGGATAGTCGAAGGCCGCGTGCAAATAAAGAACGAGCGATGAGGCATCATTTTACTTTTCGGGCCAGGGATTGCATCCTGACTGCGTAAATCACCCGTTCTTTTTTGTTTAACATGCCGATATGGCTTGGGTCTTGTAGCGCCTGGATTTCGCGTTTTTTGGATCGAAGCCCAATCCTTCGGTAGTTGCCGAAGGATTGGGGGGATTTATTTGGAAGATTTACAGGCTATGGTTTGGTTGTTTTCGGCCGCAGCCCAGGATGACCATCAATCCCGACAGCATCATCCAGATAGAAGCCGGCACCGGCACATAACCGCCATTATTGCCAGACAGATTGTAAAGGTAGGTCGGGGCATCACTAAACTCGCCGAATATCAAGTCGTCGAATTTGACAGACCAATTACCCGAGCTAAAAGAGGCGTCCAAATTATTGCTGCAGCAATTCAAACCTTGGCCAATGTCGATATAACTGATGCCGGTTTCACTTCTAAAGGCTTTATCGAAAAACCGTGAGCTGTAGTAAGTGTTGTTAGCGTCCGTATAGCCTAAATAGTTGTAGTTGCTGACGCCTATCAACCGGCCGTCGGCATCGTAGGCCTGAAAGTTGAGGTATTGGTAAGTCGTTGATGCACTACCGGCGCTATAGCTGATGCCGAAGTAGCCTATCGGGTTGTCGAAACTGACGCGCCATAAGTTGGCCGACGAAGACGATAGACGGTTGAAAGCCAGAAAGTTGTCGCCGCTCTTGGCGTTGCTGCCGAAGTTGGAACTCTCGTCCAATATCGCTCCCATACCGGTGGCGGCGGGATTGATTACATTGTAGGCTTGAGTGACTTCTATGCCGTCTCTGATGCGAGTAGACGTTTCCTGGGTTCTGCTCAGAGCGCTAAAGTTTACCCCGATATCGGCATAGAGATTGGTCAGGGCAGTCGCGCCGGAAAATAGCGATGGTGCGGAGATCGGATTTCCCGAAGCGTCGTTATCGAAATTGATGGTTTGTACGGCCGCTTGTGCATGCGATGCGGCCAGCAGGGTGGCGCTGAAAATCAAGCCTTGCAGGTTTGTTCTGGTCATGACGTGTCTTCCTTTCTAAATTGAGAGTGGTTGATTGCCTAGAAGCGATGCCGATAGGTGGTGTTTGCTTCGGTCGCCACGTTAGCAAAAGTATTTTTTATGCTAGTGACCTGAGTCAGTTTAAAACGCGAAAACAGAGTGGCCTTGCGAGTTTTACCGGTGCTAACGCTCATGGAAAAATCATTTTTTCCACGATAAGACACGAAAATTTCGTGCCTCTCGTGGATTGACTGTAGTTTTTAAGATGAAAGGAAGTGTCCTTGCGGCGACGCAAGCCGCGAATTCAGGCGGCGGATTATCGCCCTAGTTCAGTTGCAAAAATGGGCTAGTTTTTCGATGTCGTTAATCCGGATGTATTTCTTTTGGGCGAGTATGAGGCCTTGTTCTTTGAATTTCGAAAAGGTCCGGCTGACGGTTTCTGGAGCGAGTCCCAAATAATTGGCGATGTCGGCCCGTGTCATCGGCAGGCGTAATGACGCACTGTTGTCGTGGACGAGATTTTGCCGCAAGCTCATATCCAGCAAGAAAGCGGCCAAGCGATCGAGCGCGCCGCGCCGATTGATGCTTAACAGCGTTTCGTGGCGTTGCCTTGATTCCGCTTCAGAGCGGTTCCGGATATGGACGCTAAAGGTGGGAAGTTTATCGCAGCCTTCCTGGACGAGATGCAGCGGAAATGCGCAGAGTAGGGTGTTTTCCAGCGTAATTAAAGACGATAGGTGATTGGCGTGCTGTAATGATATCGGGTCTACGATCTCACCTGAAAAATGAAAACCCAGGATTTGCTGCTCACCGTCTTCGTCGGTATAAACATTTTTTACAGACCCCGATTTGACAAAAAACAGAGCGTTTATGCGTTGCCCCTGACAGAACACCGTCTCGTCGGGCCGATGGGAGCTGTTTCTAATTTGAAACTGCTCGGCATTTTTTAGCCGTTTTCCGATCAAGTAATCGGCAACGCAATATTTTCTTTTTCCGCAGTCGCAGCAAGTCTGT
>JAQTYP010000473.1 GCA_028688235.1 Methylomonas sp. | reverse complement strand
CGGCGGCTGCGTTGAAAATTTTTCACTCAAGAGTAAAAAATCCGTCATATCGGATTCATGAAAAATGCGCCACCTGGGAATATGCCCAGTAGCGCTCTTGCCACCTATTTGATAGGCCCGTAATGATTTCCGGCCATTTTCATCAAGTCCATACGTGGCCGGTTGAACGATACGCAGGTATCCATGATATTGAAATTGAACCAACCTCATCTCTCGAATGGCGTCACAAATCTGCATAATTTTCTCCTCAACCGGGTGAGAACCGATATCCACAGCCACATTGCGAATCAGCCTTACAGCGCCCCCATATATTCGGCCAAAGCCTTGATATCGTCGTCCGACAGGGTTTTAGCCATCGCAGTCATAGGCCCACCTTTGCGTTCACCTTTTTTGAAATCGTTCAACTGCTTGGCCAAGTATTTTGGATGCTGGCCGGCCAGTTTCGGGAATTGGCCGTTGCCTTGCAGCTTGTTGCCGTGGCAGCCCATGCACATGGCGGCTTTGTCTTTTCCGGTTTGGGCCAGAGCCGCATCGCCGCCGGCGGACTTGCCGGGCAGGCTGGCGAAATAGGCCGCCAGATTTTGCATATCGGCATCGGACAATCCGTCGGCGATGGCTTTCATCGTGGCATTGTCCCTCTGCCCGGATTTGAAGTTTTTCAGCTGCCCTGCAATATATGCCGCGTTCTGCCCGGCAAGGTTAGGCCACATCGAATTATTGCTGACGCCCTCCGCGCCGTGACATCCCATGCAAGCCGCCGATTTGCTCTTGCCGGCATTGATGTCCGCCGCATGACCGGGAAATGTCAGCAGCGTCAAAAGAAAGGTAAGACCGATTTTGTAGTCGATATGGTTCATCGCAATGTCCCCGCTGGCTTGTTGTACAATTTCATGAAGCTACAGACTTGGCTGCATCATAAGCAGCGCGGCCCGCTTTTAGCAACTACAGATTTTTCCCCGCCTCAACTAAAGGATGTACATGACTTGGCTAATACAATTGTTTAATCAGGACTCCGCGCCTCATGCCATCCTGATTATCAGCCTGGTCATCTCCACCGGTTTGGTATTGGGGCGATTCAATATTGCCGGCATACGGCTCGGCATCGCCGGCGTGCTGTTTTCCGGCCTGATTTTCGGCCATTTCGATCTGACCATCAATCCCGAAGTCATGCACTTTCTGCGGGAGTTTGGCTTGATCCTGTTCGTTTATGCGATCGGTTTACAGGTCGGTCCCAGTTTCGTCAGTTCCTTTTTCAAATACGGCATAAAGCTCAACGGCATGGCCGCCGCGGTCGTCATATCGGGCGCGCTAATCGCCGTTGCCATCAGCGTGATCGGCGACATTCCGATGCCGGTGGCAGTGGGCTTGTTTTCCGGCGCCACGACGAATACGCCTGCACTGGCCGCGGCGCAACAGGTATTAGGCGGATTACCCCGCATAGACGCCGAAACGATGAAAATGCCGGGCTTAGGCTATGCGGTGGCTTATCCCTTCGGCATCGTAGGCATCATACTGGCGATGCTGCTGATCAAACGGGTTTTCAACATAGAAATCGCCGCCGAAGCCGAGAGCTTTGCCCAAAACCAGCAGGAACAGGCCCAGATTCCGGTTTCGGAAGACTTGATCGTCGAAAACCCCAACATCAACGGCTTAACGTTGGCCCAAATACCGTTTTTCGAAAGCATGAGCGTAGTCGTCACCCGCATCCTGCATCTGGGCGAAACCAACGTCAATGTCGCCAGACCGGATTCGGTATTGGGCATAGGCGATACCATACGCGTCGTCGGCGAACACGAACAATTGAAACGTCTGAAAATCGTAATCGGCCCGCAAGCCGAAATCAACCTGGATGAAATCGCCCAAAACCTCAGAACCAAACGTTTGGTCGTGACCAACAAGGCGGCGATCAATCAAAGCATAGGCGACTTATGCCTGCGTTATGGAGTGACGATTTCCCGCGTCCATAGGCCAGACGTCGAGTTTACCCCCACCAGCGCAGTACATGTACAGTTCGGCGACGAAGTCATGGTGGTAGGCAATCAGGACGCGCTGAATAACATCGAAAAAGCCTTGGGCAATTCGCTGGAAGAACTCGCCCACCCTCAGATAATGCCCATCTTCATCGGTATTACCCTGGGGGTCATACTCGGCAGCTTACCGCTTTATCTACCCGGCATACCCAGCGCACTAAAACTAGGCATGGCAGGCGGCCCGCTGCTGGTTGCGATCATGCTGAGCCGGATAGGAAACTGGGGCACGATGACCTGGCACTTGCCGAAGAGTTCCAACATCATCTTGAAAGACATAGGCATTGTGCTGTTTTTGGCTTGCGTGGGTCTGCATTCCGGCGACGAATTTGTCAATACCCTGCTGAACGGCGACGGTTTTTACTGGATGGCCTGCGCGACGTTGATCACGTTGTTGCCGCTGCTGATCGTCGCATTGATCGCCCGCCTAGTGGTCAAGCTCAATTACCTCTCCTTATGCGGCCTGTTGGCCGGCAGCATGACCGACCCGCCGGCCTTGGCCTATGCCAACAGCCTGCATCCGTCGGCGGCCGTATCCATCGCCTATGCGACGGTCTATCCAATGGTGACGATACTCAGAATCCTGAGCGCGCAATTGATCATAGTGTTGGTAAACTGACGTGATGCCGTGGCTGGCCGACTTGCCGAACCTGGCGCCTTTCGACGGCGAGCTGTATCACCTGGCTGAATTCTATCCAGCTGACCGGGCCGACGATTACTTTCGACGGCTTTACCAACACCTAGCCTGGCAGCAAGAACAATTAACGATCTATGGCCGCCGACTGAATGTGCCTCGCCTGACGGCTTGGTACGGCGATGCCGAAGCCCATTACCGCTACTCCGGTGTCGATCATCTTCCGCTGCCATGGACAACCGATTTGCAAATCCTGCGTACCGACGTCGAAACCGTGTGTGGCACCCGCTTCAACAGCGTGCTGGCAAACCTTTACCGAGACGGCAACGACTCCATGGGCTGCCATAGTGACGACGAAAAGGAACTGGGCCAAAATCCGCTGATAGCCTCGATCAGCCTGGGCGAAACCCGTTTATTACGCTTCA
>JAQTYP010000045.1 GCA_028688235.1 Methylomonas sp. | reverse complement strand
GCTACTTCCTGTGTGCCCTTGACTGCGGCATCGACACCATCCGCGTCCAAGCGACTGCGCACTCTGGCGTAAACACTTTCGCCGGTGACGATGGCGTCGTCCACGACCATGCCCAATACCATGATGAAGGCACCGACGCTGGTATAGTTGATACTGATACCTACAAGCGGCATGATTGCCATCGCGCCGACGATAGCCACCGGAATGCCGGCGGAAACCCACAATGCGACCGTCATGCGCAAAAACAAGGACAGCACGACAAAAACCAAAGCCATGCTCTGGAAGGCGCTGGTCAAAAGACTCGCCAGCCTGACCTTGATTGACTCGGCCTGATCGCGCCAATAGGTCAATTCGACGCCCGGCGGCATGCGTTCTTTGCTCTCGGCGATATACGCCTTGACCTTGGTGGCAATGTCGATCACGCTTTGGTTGCCGGCCCGATAGACCTCGATCTTGACGCAGGACTTGCCGTTATACGCCGTCGACAACGGCGTCTCTTCGAAACCGTCCACGACCGTCGCGATATCGCCCAGACGCACCTGGCTGCCGTCTTCGCGCGGAAACAGCACGATACGCTCGAACTCGTCGGCGGAATAGGCCTGCCCCTTGCTGCGCAACAGGATTTCTCCGCTCTCGGATTTCACGACGCCGCCGGGCAGATTCAGCGATGACTTCCTGATCGCCGCCGCTACGCCTTCCAATGTCAGGTTGTAATGCCTGAGCTGTTGTTCGGACACTTCGATAGTCACTTCATAAGGCCGTACCGCAGTCAGTTGAACCTGCGAGACGCCCGGCAGCGCCGCAATGTCGTCACGCACCCTTTCGCCGACTGTTCGCAGTTCGCGTTCCGGCATGTCTCCCGCCACGACGACGCTGATCACTTCCCATTGCCGCTGAACCACTTCGATCAAAGGTTGTTTGATACCTTGCGGGAAATTGTCTATGGTATCCACCCTCGCCTTGACCTCTTCCAACAACTTGCGGCTATCGTATTGCTCCCTGACCTCCACGGTGACGGTGCCGCTGCCTTCGATCGCTTCGGATGAAAGGCTTTTGATGCCTTCCAGATCCTGAATCGCTTCCTCGATGCGGACGACCACGCTTTCCTCCACATCCGTCGGTGTCGCCCCCCGGTATGCAACCTTGACAGTGATTTCGTCCATCGGCGTGGTGGGGTGAGCCTCGACGATAATCTTCCCGAACGACGCGACTCCCCACAACAAAATCGCCAGCATCAACAGATTAGCGGCGATGCTGTTTCGGGCGAACCATTCGATCAATGTATTCATAAAATCCTTTCGCAAATAGGCTATACGGGGTGGGCAAATTTCCTCACTTCTTATTGCCTTCGGCTTCGGGCACGTAGACGAACGAACCGTCCTTCAGCCTATAGGTGACGCCGGCCTTCATGCCCTCTCCCTGGCCGATTTGACCGGTAGATTTGTACTTCTCCATCTTCTCGCCGTCCTTGATGGTCATTTCCATGTTGGCTTCGCCTGGATTCTTGACGACGACAACCTTGTCGTCGTTGAAGGGATTCAACGGGTTTTCCATGACGATGATGAACAGAATCGCGATGATCACCAAGAATACGTCGACGGCGTTAACCACCGACAAAATCGGATCGTCCAATTCCTCGTCTTCCAAAATATGCAGTTTGCGGGGTTCTGCCATGACGGTCTCCTTACATTTCCCGGTTCAAGTCGTGAAGTTCGGTCAGCAGCCAACGGCGGCGCACGGTCAGGATCACAAAGGTAATCGATGCCGCAAGCAGCGCGGTAATAACGGCCGAAAACGCCACGACCAGGTTTTCGCTGACATTGCGGGTATTGTTCTCGGTCAACGACAACAGCGCCGGCCCCATCGGTATCATGGTCGCCACCAAGCCCAGCATCGGCGCCGCGCGCGACACTAATCTGAAGGGCTCCAGCCGCTTCAGGATGAAAAGCTCCAGCTCATCGAAGCTGCATGCGGCTTTTTGTTGGCGGTAAGCGTCGAGACTGCTCGGAAACGCCAAGCCTTTGCGAGCGGTGCTAAAGCGCTGGATCAACTCCATCAAGAACACGCCCAACGCGAAAAACGCGAAGATGAACATCGCGATAATCAACAGCAGGACCGGGGTTAAAAAATATTTGGTGATTTCGTAAAGTGACGTTTCTAAGAAAGACATGACTGTATTAGGTTGATAAAAGATTGATATGGTTACCACGCTCCGCGTGGTAACCCGCAAGAGGACGCTCCAGCGTCCCGAACCGCAGAGCGGTCCTGATTCCGTTCCCACGCAGAGCATGGGAACGAGCCTACGAACTACATCAAAGCCACCTCTCGATACCGCCTCATTTGCCACGCCATACCCGCCAACAACGCCAACAGCGCCGGCAACGTGAACAGCAACTTCAGCCAGTCCTCATCGACGGGTTGCGGCTGCTCGACTTTTTGTAGTTGCTGGCCTTCGACCGGCTGGCTATCGGCGCTGGATTCCGGCGCGGCGGTGGCTTCCGCTTCGGCAGGCGCATCGACGCTGATGCCGTAACCCTGGGCCAATTCGGCGACATAAGCCTTGAAGGTTTCGTTGGCGGTATAAACGTCATGCTTGGCGGCGATTTCCTGATAGACCTGCACCAATTCGCGCTTGGTCTGCTCGTCGGCTTTCCAGTAGTCCTTGCGGATGGCCTCCAGCATGCGCTCGCTGATCTGCGCCAACGCGGTCGGATTGTTTTTCTCGAACCATTCGCGCATGCCCAGCTTATATTTGTCCTTGACGTAGGTTTCGTGGAATTCCTGCCACTGGTCGTCGCGGACCACGTTGCGGTCCATGGCTTGCCAGCCCCAGAAATTGTTGATGGTGTTCAACATTTGCAAGGTGCCGGAATAGCCTTCCTTCTGCATTTCCTTCATCCAGTTGGGGTGCTGGTAAACCGCCCGCAGTTCGGTGGCGAGAAACTTCTCGGCGGTTTCCAGTTTGGTGCGATTCGGGTCGCGCATGTTGGAAATGTACAACTGCGGCGATTTGCCGTCCAAATGCCGAACCGCCATCGAAATGCCGCCGAGATATTCGAAGGGATGGTCGGTGTCGAGCAGTCCGCGCAAGTTGGAGGAACGCGAAAACACCGCCGCGCTGGTGCCTTTCAAATGCTCGGCGTAGGCATTGATTTCCTTACCGGACTTGTCTTTGAGCTTCTGGCTCCAGTGCGCGGTGTTCGGACCGTAGGCCCAGGATAAGCGCGACAAATACAGGTTTTCCATCTTGCCGTCGCCTTCGTTCCACTGGTCCGAGGCCAAGGTCGCCGGGGTCAGTTTGGTACTGTAATCGCCGCTTTCGTTACCGTAGATCCGGGTCAGCGCGTATTCCTCGGCGGTCGCGGCGGCTATGCCCTGTTTGAGCAGCAAGTCCTTGATGCGCAGGGTGTTGGCGCGGATCAAATTCAGTTCCGGCTTTTCGTCCAATTTGGCGATCATAGTGATCGCTTCGTTGAAACGCTCCATGACGTTGGGGAATTGGTCGCGGTACAAGCCGGTCAGCGAGATGATGGTATCGATGCGCGGCCTACCCAATTCGGCTTGCGGAATCACTTCCATGGCTATCACCCGGCCGCCGTCGTCCCATTTCGGTCTGGCGCCCATCGCGTACAACACCTGGCCTTCCAGCATGCCCATGTGGCGCATGGTTTCCGAACTCCACATCGTGAAGGTCAACTTTTTCGGAAATTCGCCGTTGTGGGTCAGCTTATATTCGCGAATCAGGTTTTCGATGGCCTGCTTTCCGGCCTCGTAAGCGGCCTTGGTCGGCACCCGCGACGGGTCGAAACCGTACATGTTGCGGCCGGTCGGCAGCGAATCCGGATTGCGGATAGGGTCGCCGCCGTAGGACGGGTCTATCCAGCGCGCCGCCAAACCGCGTTTCAAGGCCTCGGTTTCGCTGGCCGCTTTTAGATCGTCGCGGTATTTGCGGCCTTTTTCCACCAGGGCTTTTTCCTCGGCGTCGCCAAAGGCATCCAGCGGCTTGTCCGAATAGACCTGTTCGGCGATGAAACGATACGGCGCGGTTTGTTGCAAGGCCTTGTAATCCCCCTTGAATAACTGCTTGCTGTCCACGCCCAGCTTGGCGTAGAGCGCTTGACCGAGCATCTGCATCACGTTGCTGATCTGATGCTCGCGTTCGGCATCCTTGCCGAAGGTATGCAAACCCAAGGGCTGCATCGCCGAACCCAGGTCTTCCAGATAATCCTCGATGTCGCGCAGGAAATTCTCGAAATGGCTTTCCAAATCCGCCACCTGCCACTTCATATCCTTGTGGATGTTCATTTTCACCGCCTGCTCTATGATCAGCTTGCGGCTGTTTTCCTTCACCAGGCCTTCGTCGACCGCGCGGTATTCACGTATCATGTCGTTGATCTTGACGAAGTCGTCGGACAATCCGGCCGGCGCGAAGGCCGGGGTTTGATGGCTGATGATCACGCCTCGGCCGCGGCGTTTGACGTGTATGGCTTCGTTGATGTTATCGACGATATAGGGATAAACCACCGGCGTGTTGCCGACCAGCAGATTGGGATAATCGTAGGCCCACAAGCCGCGCTCCTTGCCGGGCGTCCATTCCTGGCTGCCGTGGGTGCCGAAATGGACGATGGCATCGGCCTTGTAGACGTCGCGTATCCACAAATAAGCCGCCATGTAAAAATGGTTCAGCGGCATCTTGGTATCGTGAAACAGTTTTTTCTCGCGCTCGTCGGAAATCTCGCCGCGCGGCGGTTGCGGCATCACCACCAGATTGCCGCGCTGCATCCTGGGGATCACGAAGCCTGCCACGCCGTCCTTGCTGGCCAGCCATTTGCTGTCTTCCGGCTGGCCGAAACTGCCCTCTACCTCTTTGCGTACCGATTCAGGCAAGGTCGCGTACCAAGCTTTGTATCGATCCAGCGGCAGGAAATCCCAGTTAGCGCCGGCCATCAATTCGTTCAAGGTGCCGGGACGGTAGACCGGACGCAGCATATTGCCGACCGCGTCTATGATTTCCTGCTCGGCGGCCGGCTCGAAGCGATAGCCGTCGGCCCTCATATCGGCGATCAGCTTTTCCAGCGAGCGCGGCACGTTCAAATTCGAGGCGCCCTGGTTTTTCTCGCCCGGCGGATGATTCCAAAACAACAAGGCGAATTTTTTGTCGGCGTTGCTCATGGTCTGCAAACGCGCCAGATTCATCGCCTTGCCGACCAGCATAGCCATTTGCTCGGGCATAGGCACCAACTCGCCGTTCTCGTTGCTGCTCAGCACCACGGGATCGATCAAACCGATGTATTCGGCGTTGATCAGGGTCATAGGCAAAAAGAAACTGTTGATGCCGGCCAGGTCTTTCATGTATTCGTCCCGGTTACCGGTGCGGTAGGCCAGTACGTTGATGGCCGGAATGCCCAACGCTTGATGCCAGGCCTTGCGGCTGTCCGGCGCCATGCCCAAGAAGGTGTTGACCAACAATACCTGCGGCAACAGTTTGCCATCCAAGGTAATCAAGGGCTCGTCGATCTCGACGGAGCGACGCGCCTTGGGGTTGGGGAAGCCGTTACCGGCTCCGGCGGTGCTGCCGTCGGCGGCCGACGCGATAACCGCCGGTTTCGCTTCCGCATTTGCCGGCTTAGGACGTTCTGCCGCCGGCCGGCCTTCGGGCGCCGCCGCCGCGGGACGACCGCCGGCCATCTCCGCCTGGGCCCGCGCCATGCGCGAAGCGCGGTAGAACAGCAACGGCACGCCGCCGGCTTTTTCGATCGCCCGCAGGCTTTCGTCCAACATCCGGGTCTGGCCGTCGGAAATGTAGCTGGACGACATTTCCATCGCAATCACCGGCTGATTCCGCCAATCCTTGCCCGCCTGTTCGCTCCACCAGTCCAGATAGCCCTGCAAGTCGGCGAACACGGTTTGCGGGTAATCCGGGTGATAAATACCGCCGTTGGGCAAAGCCACGGGCTCGGGTACTTGGCTCAAATCGCCGCCGGCCGCCCATGTTTTCAAATAAGCGAATAGATGTTCGCGATTGGCGGTGGAACCATTGATGTAATAATTGAACAGGCGTTCAGCCAGCTCTGCCGGCAAATTTTCGGCCCGATAGCGGGTCGGCGGACTCATGATATTGACGTGCAAGATCGGCGGCTTGCTTTCCCGCAATACCTTGCCGACAGCCTTTTCGATCTGCGCCTGGTCATCGGTGCGTGGCGCATCGACGATCACCAGTCTGGCGCCGGCCAAGGCTTTGCGCGCGGCGGAGCCGTCGTCGCGATCGACCTGGGCCCAAGCCAGTTCCAATCCCTGCTGGCGCGCCGCCTCTTCCATCAACTGAAACTTGCGCTCCAGCACGAACTTGGTCGACACGACGGCGATCTTGTCGGCGGCCATGACCTGCGGCAGCCATAGCGCCAGAAATAGTAAGCAAATCGTTTTATAGCAGTTCATCGATATTCTCATTTGAAACCTAACGCACATGAAAGCTAGACAAATCATTTCGTCCACGAAAGACACGAAAATCAGGAAAATTTTCAAATAGTTGCCGACTTCGAATCGCCCCCCAAACGGTGAAGGGGTAAAGCGGTGCAACAAATTGATTTATTATTTAAATTGTGTCGGCGTAGGATGGGCTAAGCGAAAGCGCTGCCCATGCGGTTTGAAAGATGGGCTTCCTGACGTCAGCCCATCCTACATCCCTTACGGCAAGCTAAATCAAACCGCTTAACCCAAAATCGTCCCCAGCCCGACCAGCATCAGCAACAAGGCGCCAGCCCGTTCCAGGTCTGCCCGCCAATCGGCCAGAATCAGCCGGATGCGTTGGCCGAAATAAGCCACGCCGACGCCGAACACCAAGGCAGGCGCGACGACCGCGCCCATCCCGAAACTAAGCCCCAATTGCAGGCCGGCGACCAGGTTGCCGGTGGCGGCAGCGGTGATCATCACCGTCGCCAACGGCGCGCACGGCGTCGCCGCCATCCCCACGCCCATGAAAAACAAGCCGCCGGGAAACAAGGGATGATCCTGTACACCCGAGCAAGCCGACGCCGCACAGCCCTGTCTGGCGCGCCGAAACGATTGCCGCCACACCAGCAAGCCCATCGCCACGGTCGCCCCGCCCCAAACCCATGTCACGCCGGGCAAATGGATGACTCTGTCCACAGAAGCCCCGGCCAAGGCGGAAAAACAGCCCAGGGCACTGTAAGCCGCCAAGCGCCCGGCCGAAAACGGCGCGACGATTTTCCAGGACTGGCGTAAGCCGCCGTCGCCGGCCAGAAACACCGGGCCTAAAAACGGCAGACAGGTCACGGTGCAAGGGCCTAGGCCGAAGGCTAACCCCAAAACGAACACCGTAGGCAGGCTGTAAAACGCCTCGTTCATGCCGTCATCCGCAACTGCAAGCGCCGCAGGCGTGGGCAACTTCGGATTCTTCGGCCACTACCGGTATCGCAAACTCTTTTGCCTGTTCGCGTTTTTCGTAGCCGTGCGATTCCAGGCCTATCAAAGCCGCACCGTAAGCCGTCGTTACCTGCGGTATCGCCGGAATCACCAGCCGCCGCCCTAGTTCGTCCTCCAAGGCCGCGACCAAACCCTTGTTCAAGGCCGGGCCGCCGTCGAAGTAAATCAGTTCCTCGATGCCGACTTTTTTGACCAGCCTTATCGTGCGTTTGGCGATCGAAAAATGGATGCCCTTGACGATTTCCTCGCGCTCATGGCCGTTACCCAAGAGACCTATGATTTCCGACTCGGCGAACACCGCGCAGGTGGCGTTGACCGCGGCCGGTATACCCTTGGCGGCAAAATGAAACGGCCCCAAATCGTCGACCTCGATCTCCAGATTGCGCGCCGCCATATCCAAAAAGCGACCGGTGCCGGCGGCGCAACGGTCGTTCATCGCAAAATTGGTGACATTGCCGTATTCGTCCAGGCTGATGCCCTTGGAATCCTGGCCGCCGATGTTGATGATGGTGCGTATCGTGCCGAAGGGCTTGCCGACCTCGCGGGCGCCGACCGCGTTGGCGGTGATTTCGCTGATGGTTTCGTCGGCGTCCAAAAACAGCTTGCGGCCGTAACCGGTGGTGGTTAAATAGCTGACGTGTTTGCGTTCCAAGCCGATTTCATCGAGTAAACTCGAAAATGCGGTTTGGGCATTCTTGAACACCAAGGCCCCGGTGGCCGCGGTCTTGCTGCCGATAATCTGGCGATCGGCGTCGGTCACGACGATCTTGACGGCCGTCGAGCCTATGTCTATGCCTGCAAAATATTCGTTCATAACATTTGTCTCCTGCGCGATTTCAAGGATTCGATGAAGGCCTCGACCCTGGTCGACAATTGCCCGGCATGGCTGGGGCTGTAATCGGTTTCGATATAAAGCATGGGAATTCCCTCTTTTTCCATGGCCTTGGCGACGCTGCGCTGCTCCATCTCATAGACGGAGCAGCCGGCGAAGGCCTGATAAATAATGCCGTCGGCATTGAAGGTGCGGTACAGCTCGATCAGCCGGCGGATGCGGTCGTCGTTCATCGTGAAAATCGGGCAGGTGCAGGATTTCAGGTAACGATCGGCCACCGCGTCGACCATGTCGTACATAAACCATTCGTCGACCGACACCATGTCGTTCAGCAAGCGGTTGGAGGAACAGGTTTCGTCGGCGACGATGACGCCGTCGGCCTGCTCTATCATCAACGGCAGCTTCAGATTGGGGAACACCGGCGGCGAGCCGGTGAAGACGATGCGCGGCGAGCGGCGGCCGGCGGCGTTATAGCCTTGCGCGACCCGCGCCTCGATTTCCGCGCACAAGGCTTCGGTGGCACGGGTCCAGCGCGCCAGATCGTCGAAGAAATAGGCGTTGGTGACCATGAAGATGTCCTTGCCCAGGATCGGAATCGGCGTGTGTTTGCGCAATTCGTTCAAGCGGTGGTAGGCCAGCTGCGCCCGGCCGACCTGCTGTATGGTCTGTTTCAGATTGCGGCGCGTGACTTTTTTCCCTGTCAGCTTGCCGATATGCTGGGTGAACTTGCGCACCGAGCGCCGCCAGTATTCCCTGCCCTCCTCGCTTTCCTTGACCGGCGGCAGTTCCATGTCGTAAACGTCGTAGCCCATCTCCCGCATCATGCCGGCGGCTTTTTTCTTCTGATCGCAGGTGGTGGGGTTGACGATGGTTTGGATACCGGCGCTGTAAGGGTTAGTCTGGCTTTTCAGCATACCCAGCGACGCTTTCACCAAGGAGCAGGACTTAGCCGGCATGAATTCGCTGCCCAATTCCTCGTCGGTATAGAAACCGTTGCACATCCTGACCGGCACGCCGCCGGCGGCGTGAATGATTTCGTCCGGTATCTGCACGCACATGGTGCCTATGGTTTGTTTGTCGGGATGAGGCTTGACGCCCTCGCAATAAACGTCGCGAAACAGATCGTAAAAATACTGCATGGCCTTGGGATTGCCGGCGAAACCTCTTTCGACCTGGTCCAGCACGCCACCGGCCTCCATGCCCTGATGGCGGGCGTGGCGCTGGACGCCGGATTCGATTTCGTGTTCGGGTATTGCGCTCATTGCTTGTCCTCCATTCCCATGCGCTTGGCGAAACCGTCCTTAGTCGATTCGAACACGGTCTTGCCCAGAATATCCACGCGCAACGCGCCCTGCTCCGGGCAGGCCGCCACGCATTTCATACACAAAATACAGTCGTCCTTCAGGATGTCCTGGCTGATCACGTCGTCGGCGATGGGCTTGATCTGCAAGTCGCAGACTCTATAGCAATCCCCGCAAACCGTGCATTTGCTTCCTTCCTTCTTCAGCTTGAACAGTGACAGCTTGGCAAAGATGTAATGGAAAGCGCTCATCGGGCAGAAAAAGCAGAAAAAGCGTTTTTTCAAGAACGACCCGGCCAGAAACAAGCCGGCGATGAACATGCCCAAGGCCGTCAACACCATGCGGCCGGTGCTGGAAAAATCGATCTTCCACTGCGAAAAATCGCCGTTGAACAAAGGGATGATCATCCTGGCCGGACACAGCTGGCAATAAGCCGTGCCCCAGTCGTGTGTCAGAAAATGGCCGCCTATCAACAATGGCACGAAGATCACCACCAACAACAGCCCGTATTTGATCCAGGTGAGTTTGGCGAATTGCTCGTCGCTATAAGACGAGTAACGCAGGCCAAACCGCTTGCGTAAGCCGGTGATCCAGTCCTGCAGCGTACCGAGTGGACAGATGAAGCCGCACCAGGCCTTGTTGAGCACCAGAAACCACAGCAAAAACAAAGCAAAGCCACCCAATACCGCCAAGCCTTCCTTGCTGAACAATTGCGACCAGGGCTGGGCCAGTTGGTGCTGCAAGGGCAGCAAATAGCAAACCCCGGCCGTGCCTTTGCGGTTGTAACCGCAAGCGAAGGTCGGCAGGCTGTTGCCCAGATCGACCGCCAACCAGCCGCCGTAGACTAAAAAGGCGAAGGCGAACAGCTGAAACCAGAAGCGGAAACGGCGCACGTCGATGCGGTCGATAGTGGCCTTAACGTTCATCGAAATCGACCTCCTTGAAAGGTTTGATGCGCCGGCGGCGGTAAGCCGTCGCACCTACGCCGACAGTCAAAAAACCCGCGCTGGCGTAGATCAAGCCCAGCGATTTGGATTGCGAAACCTGGACGTTAGGCGCGTAACTGCCGGTCATCGCCGCGCTGTAATGAATCTTGTCATAAGCTTGGCCTTGATAACTGCCGGCTTCGTCGGTTTGATAATCGACCCTGACCAGGAAATGGTCTTCTCGCCTGTCCCCACCCCAGCGCGAGGCCGCTTCCTTGTGTTCGCTATGATCGCCTTTGTGTTCGGCATGCTCGCCGGCTTCCTTATTTGCCTGCCATTTCGAAGGCTCCCCGTCTTCAGTTTGCAAACCGTCTTTTTTCCCTGCCCTTTTGTCGGCTGGTTTTTCGGCGCCGGCCGCTTCCTTTTCCGCTGGCTTGGCGACGAAACGCTCTGCTTCGTCCTCTTCGACCGGAAAATTGTCCTGAATGACTTGAAAACTGGCGACTCCTTCGGCGTCGGTGCGGGTGACGTTGATCCAGCCTTTTTGGGTTTCCAAGCGCACCTTGGCCCCGGCTGCCGGCCTTCCCTGATGCAGCACTAAAAACTTCAGCAGATTGCCGGAACGGATTCGGGTATGAAAATCCTCGTCCGGCAGACGCAAACGGACGATGTCCAAAGGCGCATCCCGCCAGCGGTTCGGATTGACCAAAGCCCTATCATAGTTGTGGCCGAGACGGCAATTGTGCTTAAGAATCTCGGCCTTGGCGGCATCGACCTTCAGTACGCCGTTTTCCACCGAACGCTCGCTGTAATAGGCGTTGTAATAGCCTTCGTCCGGCATCTTGAAGCGTATCGCGCTATGGCCGCCGGATTCCAGCGTGTCCGGAACGCTCAGTACTTGCTTGGTGTCCACTAGTTTGAAATCCGTCCTGGCCGGTTCGGCGTAGGCGGACTCCATCAGGCTCTCGCCTTTGCGCAGCCAAAGCTGCTTGACGTAAACCTCGTTTTCCATAAACACATGGCCACCGTGCGAGCGCTTCATGTCCTTCATCAGGCGTTTGTCGGGCGGCTGGTCGCTGAACCACAATGCGGCTTCGGCCGTCAGCGGCAAAGCCGCGCATAGCAAAATCTTTGCAATCGGTTTTAGCATCACATTACTCCTATGATTCCTGACTCGCGGCGGGCGCCCCTTGAATCGCACGCCGCTTAGGCGTCGTTAAAACTGATAGGAAAGTCCGGCCCGGAAGGTAAACGGACCGTCGCCGGTTCCGGCTAGACCACTGTAACTCCTGATGTTGGCGGCATTCGCCGACACCCGCGAAGAGTATTTGGTATCGAGCAAGTTGATGGCCTGCAGCGACAGCGTCCAGTTTTGCCACTTATACGCCGTCCGCAAATTGAACAGCATCGGTCTGGCGTAACGGTCTGTATTCTGAATATTGGTGTAATAACCGCTGAGATAATCGGTTTCCAATTCGATACTCCAGCCCGGTAAGGGATAAACCGTAATTCGACCGTTGACGTGGTGCTTAGGGGAGCTCGATAAGGACACGTTTTGCAGCTTGACCGAACCGGAATTGTAGTTGTCCCACTTATTCCAGACCAAGGTATGGGCAACGTCGAACTTCACGAACTCGTGCGGACGAAAAGACAAACTGGTTTCGAATCCGCGCGCGGTAACCGATCCCGGATTCGACGAGAAGTTTGCCGATGTTTTTGTGGTATTGGGTCGGCCATTGACGGTATTTGGCAATGCCGACCAACCGGGGCAGGAATCCGGCGCCTCGCTGCACAACACGCTGGCGATGTAATCGTCTATGTTGGTTTCGTAGGCGTCGACGTCGTAACTCAAACCCCAATCGCGAAAATATCCGCGCAGACCGATTTGTTTGGTAAAGCTGGTCTCCGGCTGTATGCCGTAGTTGGGGTAAACCGCGGTGACCGTCGCGCCGGTACTCGGCACCATCCAGCCGTCGGCCATACCCATCCATAGCACGTGATCGGCGGCATATTCCCAGCTCAAGCCGCCTTTTTTGATCAAGCGCTTGTAAGTATTGTCCCCTACGCTGCCAGCCCTACCGGCCGTCGTGAGAATTTGATCGATTTCCTGTTGATATTCCTCGTGACGCAAGCCGAAGTTGAATCTCAAGTTGTCGAAAGTCGACCATAGGGATTTGCCGTCGAACAGACCGTTCA
>JAQTYP010000472.1 GCA_028688235.1 Methylomonas sp. | reverse complement strand
CCGATCTCCAACCCTCCCCCGAAGGAGACTGTCGTAAAAAGTAGGTTGGGCTGAAGGCAGTGAAGCCCAACATTTTGATTTTGCTGGGCTTCGCTTCGCTCTGCCCAACCTACATTTGACTTTTACGATACCCTCCCGAAGGGAACATATTCTGGAATTTCGATTTCTTAGCGGCTTTCCAGCGATCGAGATAATCCCAACAATGTGCCGGCAGCTTTATGTCAGTAAAAACATAAGGCTTCCACTGATGCCGGCAAACTGTAGCAGCAGTTTGATTTTCCGCAGACCGCTATACCGCATCCAGGTTTCGATTGTGCGGGATTTGAGCAAAAAGGCACGGTTTTGCAGCGTGGTTTTAACATTGTTCAGCATGGCGGGTAGCTTACGCCACAAAGCGTATAACAATAACAGCACCACAAGCCAGCTCGAATAGAACACGGTCATTTGTGCATGGAATTTACCGATGCCTAAGCCGTGGGTCAGCGCCAATTCGAGTAAAAACGCCAGACTTTCATAACACATATGCATGAAGATCGTCAGTTTGTGCCAAACCAGCTCAGGCGCGAGCAACAGGCAGGTCAATATGCCGATTTTGACCAGTCGCTTTCCGATTATCATGGGATTGGTTAGGGGTTTAACGAAGATCGGTTTCATCAGCGTATCCTCCTTCGAATAATCGTGAATCAAGGGTTTCTACGGGCGTACCCAGCGCCGCCAGATAGTCGGCGTGCGCTTTGAAAGAATTCGCCTGGGTTTCGGCGACCATCATCGCGGCATCGCCATGGGCAATTTCTCTGAGATTGACGAACAGCAGCGTACTGGCTCCCAGCTCGAAACGGTTTTGTTCGCCCTCTTCGAGTTGTTGCGCGGCCTGCTTTTGCTGGCGGCTGAGGCCTAAACGCTTGCGGGCGGCATTCAACGCCGATAACGCATCCTTGACGTCGTTGCCTATCCTGTCTTCGAGTAATCGCCGTTCCCATTTCAAGCGCTGCATATCGGCTGCGGCCTTTTCTGCCCGCCCGCTTGCAACGCGCCTTTGTAACGGAATATCGATATTCAAACCCAGATAGAGTTCATCCCGATTGAGTTTTTCCTTGCCGTAACCTGCGTCCTTGGCCCCGACTACCGTAAGGTCTACACCGGGGGCGCGTTGATTGTTTTGATAGTCCCATTCGGTTTCGGTCTGACGCTGTTGCAGTGCCAGACGCCCAAGTTCCGGTCTTTGTTGCAGCGCGGCCGATAAGGCTAGTTCCGTATCGTCGCGAATGGGCGGCTCGTTGTCTGGAAAGTCGTCGGGCAAGGCATCGATGCCGGGAAGCAGGGGCTGGCCGTTGGCGTCGCGCAAATACAGGGATAACTGGATGGCGCTTTGTTCCAACAAGCGTTGAGCCGCAACCAGACGTTCGCGTCGCTCCAGTATGGCACGTTGATTGTCCACCACTTCGAATTCGGCGATGTCGCCGGCCGCCGCGCGCTCGCGGATGCCGGCGTCACGATTTTCGGCGATTTTCAACAGGCGTTCGGCTATCCGCAAGCGCTTGCCGGCCAACAGCCAGTCCCAATAACGCAAGCTGGCCTGCCGGCGAATTTCTATCAGGGCTTGATCGTATTCGTGACCGGCGATCAATTTGCCGAGTTCGGCCTGTTGCAGGCTGGCCCGGCGCCGGTCTATCTCGCGGTTGCGCCACAACGGGATATTGACCCCCGCCCGCCATTCCCCGTCGTCGGCGGTCTGGCTTTTGCCGTCGTAAACGGGATAATTTCCGCTTCCCCGGCGCCAACCGCCGAAAAAGGTGGCCCCCAGCAGCGCGGTCGGTTGTTCTATCACGACGTCGTTGTTTTGGTTTTCATAAAGGCCGGTAATCGAGTAGCGGTTTTGCGATTTCAACAGGGTGTCAAAGCCGCCTTCGGCCGTTTGGTATTCGCCCTCCGAAGCGCGTATGCGCTGTTCGCTGGCGAGCAGGCCGGGAAATGCCCTGAGCGCCGCGGCCAGCACGTCCTCCAATAATAAGGCTTTGGAATCGGGGTTAGCCGAGGCGAAAAGGCTTACGGAAAATAGCAGCACCGTAGGCAGAGACTTATTCATCACGTTTTCTTCTCTTCGCTAGCGTCGGTTTTGTCGCCCTTGGTTTTGGCGCCTGCTTCGGGTTCAGGTAATACCAAGGGTGGGAAGCCGTTGAAAACACGCCATAATTCGTAGCCCAACGTCACCTGGCCCAGCAATACCCAGCCATTGACGCGTACGCCCTGGCGTAGAAAACGAGGGTCTGGCCAGGGCAGGTCGTCCGGGTCGGGCGTGATCAACAGGCGGAAATGACCTTGACCGTCGTCGCTGGCATCGATCAAAGAAACCCTGCCTCCGAACGAACCGACCGAAAATTCCGGCCAACCGCCGAATTGGATGGCAGGATAACCTTCGAATTGCAAACGAACCCGGCTATCGGTGACGATCAACGGCAAATCGTTGCCATCGACCCATAACTCCACCGCCCGTTGCGCCGCGTCCGGTACCAGCATCGCGATGGCCTGGCCGGCTTTGACCAATTCGGCTCCCGGATTGGCCAGCAAGCGCAAGATGGTGCCGTCTTGCGGGGCGATAATGGTTTGAGTCTGTTGCCGGGCCTGACGGGTTTCGAGCTTCAATAAATCGGCGCTGAGATAATTTTGGTCTTCTATGGTTTTGTTCAGTTCGGCGCGAGTCTTTTCTATAGCTGAGGTGGCGTCCGCGGTAAGTTTTCGCCAGTCGGCACTCAAGGCTTCGATTTCGCTGTCGGCTGCCAACAGGGCGGCCTGTGCCCGGTTGGTCTCGGCTGCTCTTTGAGCCTGATCCAGTTGCGCCAATTCCAGCGTGCGTTGTGACGCCAGGCCTTTGTCGCGCAAATGTTGTTGCCTGGATAAATTCAGGTCGGCGGTTTTTTGGGCGGCCTGTGCGGCGCCCAGGCTTTGGGCGGCGGCGCTACGGCGCTGTTTGGCCATGGTGATGCGCGATTCTGCGGCAGCCAAAGCTTGCGGGCGGGCTTGCTCGGCCATGGCTAATTGGGTTTCGAAGGTTTCAACCCTGCTGTCTATCGCCGCCCGTCTGGCCAGCAGGGCTTGTCGCTCGCTTTCC
>JAQTYP010000044.1 GCA_028688235.1 Methylomonas sp. | reverse complement strand
TACAAGCCTTTTTGCGACGACTGCCGAGCCTGCGTGCCAACCCGAATTCCCGTCTACAGATTCAAGACCAATCGCAAGCAAAACCGCTGCCTGACAAAAAATGCACGAACGACGGCAACCATACGGCCGGCAGAATTCGATGCTCGCCATTTCGACCTGTATCGGCGCTATCAAGCCGCTCGCCACGACAACGAAAGCACCACCCCTATCAGCAAGGAAGATTACATTGCGTTTTTAAGCAGCCATTGGTGCAATACCTGGTTCGTCGAATTCAGCACGCAAGGCGAGCTGATGGCGATTGCGGTAGTCGATCAACTGGAAAATGCTCTTTCGGCCGTCTATACCTTTTTCGAACCGGCATTTGCCGATTACAGTCCCGGCGTTTATGCGGTTTTATGGCAAATCGAACGAGCTAAACAATTGCATATGGCTTATGTCTATCTGGGCTTCTGGATCGAAGACTGCCGTAAAATGCGCTATAAAATCGAATACCAGCCCCTGGAAGGCCTGATCGGCGATCAGTGGCGAACCCTGCCCGAACCCACTTAAACTACCAAGAGGAAAGCATCCCGTGCCAAAAGCCAACGAACTCAAGCTAGGAACCGCCATCGAAATCAACGGCGAACCCTATGTGGTAAAACACATAGACGTGCGCAACCCGACCTCGCGCGGCGCCACCACCCTATACAAAGTCCGCTTCACCCACATGAAGACCCGGCAAAAGCTGGACGAAACCTATAAGAGCGACGACATGCTGAAAGCCGCCGATTGCTCGAGAGTAAACGTTCAATATTCCTACCAGGACGGCGACACCTACTATTTCATGAATAGCGAAACTTACGACCAGTACAGCCTATCGGCGGACGACCTGGAAGGTCAAACCGAATACCTGACCGACGGCCTGGACGGCATCATTATGCTACTGATGGATGACGCGCCATTAGGCATACAATTGCCGACCACGATCACGTTGCAAGTCGTCGAAACGCCACCGGCCATGAAAGGAGCCAGCGCGACCAACCGCACAAAACCGGCAAAATTGACCACAGGCCTCGAAGTACAGGTGCCTGAATACATAGAAAACGGCGAAATGATCAAGGTGAATAGCGAGACCGGAAAATTTTCGTCGCGGACCTGATCGCCCCGGCACAAGCTAACGAACAATCTGAGGCTTCATCGGAAAAACACGCGGTTACGGCAACAGTTTTGTGCTATCATGCCGGTTTTTATTTCTAGGTAAAAACCATGGCTAAAGAAGATCAAATTGAAATGGACGGCAAAGTCATCGACACGCTGCCCAACACGATGTTTCGCGTCGAACTGGAAAACGGTCATATCGTCACCGCCCACATCTCCGGTAAAATGCGCAAACACTATATCCGCATCCTGACCGGTGACAAAGTGAGAGTCGAAATGACACCTTACGATCTGACCAAAGGCCGCATCACGTTCCGCAACCGCTAATCCCGTCCTGCACGGGATTGCGATTGCTCCGCCCCTCATACCATCTGATTGAATTCCGACACCGCGAGTTGCTTGCTTTCTATTCCAAAAGCCAATTGGCCGTTCTCGACGAAAATACGCACATGACCGCCATTGACCAGACGCCCGAACAATAAGTCTTCCGCCAACGGCTTCTTGACCTTCTCTTGAATCAAACGCGCCATAGGCCTTGCCCCCATTTTTTCGTCATATCCACGCTCCGCCAGCCACGTCCTAGCATCGGACTCCAACGTTAACGTCACGTTTTTATCGGCCAACACCGCTTCCAGCTCGAAAATAAACTTGTCGACGACACTTCCGACCACGTTGACATCCAGCGACTTGAACTGCACGATGGCATCCAGCCTATTCCTGAACTCGGGCGAAAAACCCCGCTCTATGACCTTCATACTGTCCGTAGAGTGGTTTTGTTGGGTAAATCCTATCGAGGCCCTAGCTCCCTCCTCGGCACCGGCATTGGTGGTCATAATCAGGATGATATTCCGGAAATCAGCTTTACGGCCATTGTTATCGGTCAGCGTGCCGTGATCCATGACCTGCAATAACAAGTTGAACACATCGGGATGAGCTTTTTCCAGCTCATCCAGCAATAACACCGCATGCGGATGCTTGGTCACCGCTTCGGTCAAAAGACCACCCTGATCGAAGCCGACATAACCCGGAGGCGCGCCTATCAAACGCGACACCGTGTGGCGCTCCATATATTCCGACATATCGAAACGTATCAACTCTATGCCGAGCACCTTGGCCAGTTGCTTGGTGACTTCGGTCTTACCGACCCCGGTAGGCCCTGCAAACAAAAACGAACCTATGGTTTTGGTCGCATCTCTCAAACCGGCCCTAGACAATTTGATCGCCGAAGCCAGCTCGCCTATCGCCTCATCCTGGCCAAACACCAACATTTTCAGATTTTTCTCTAAATTTGCCAGCTTGTCTTTGTCGCTGGACGAAACCGACTGCGCCGGCACCCTGGCAATCTTGGCGATGATTTCCTCGATTTCCGGCGCATCGATGACCTCCTTGCGATCGCCGTCCACAAACAATCGTTGCCGGGCTCCTGCCTCATCTATCACATCGATAGCCTTGTCGGGCAAATGCCTGTCCGTGATATAGCGCACGGACAACTCCACCGCCGCCCTCAGTGCATCCTGAGTATATTTCAAGCCGTGATGCTCCTCGAAACGGGTTTTCAAGCCCTTCAATATCTGCACGGTATCCTCGACAGTTGGTTCGACCACGTCGATTTTCTGGAAACGGCGAGCCAAAGCATGGTCCTTCTCGAAAATACCCCGATATTCCTGATAAGTCGTAGAGCCTATGCAGCGCAGCTGACCGGAGGCCAACACCGGCTTGATCAGATTGGACGCATCCATCACACCGCCGGAAGCCGATCCCGCGCCGATGATGGTGTGGATTTCGTCGATGAATAGAATGGAATTCGGCTCCTTCTTGAGCTGGGCGACCAGAGATTTCAAACGTTTTTCGAAATCTCCCCGGTACTTGGTCCCGGCAACCAATGCCCCCATGTCGAGCGAATAAATCACGTTATTGAGCAATACTTCCGGCACCTGTTCTTCGACAATGCGTTTGGCCAAACCTTCCGCTATCGCGGTCTTTCCGACACCGGCCTCCCCCACCAGCAAAGGGTTGTTTTTGCGCCGACGGCAAAGCACCTGTATGGTTCTCTCGACTTCCAATTCGCGCCCTATCAGAGGGTCGATATTACCCTTCGAGGCTTCCTCGTTCAGATTGGTTGCGTATTTTTCCAAAGGACTGGAGGTAGCATCATTGATGCCGCGCTCCGTCTCACTTTCCTCTGCCACATCAGGCTTACGCTGCTCGATTTTCGACACCCCATGCGCCAGATAATTGACCACATCCAGGCGGGTAATGTCCTGTTTGTTCAGCAAATAAACCGCATGAGAATCCTGCTCGCTAAACAAGGCCACGAACAGATTGGCGCCCGTCACCTCTTTTTTATCGGACGCCTGCACGTGAAACACCGCCCGCTGCAAGACCCGCTGAAAACCGAGGGTAGGCTGGGTTTCGCGCTGAATTCCGTCGGGAATCAGCGATATGGTTTCGTCGATAAAACGGGTCAATTCCCCGCGCAAGGCATTGACGTTACAACCGCAGGCTATCAATATCGGTATCGTCGTCACGTTATCCAGCAACGCCAGCAACAAATGCTCGACGGTAATAAATTCATGACGCTTGGCGTGAGCATTAGTAAACGCGGCATTCAATGTCACTTCAAGTTCTTTGCTTAGCATGGCTTAGCCCTCACGCTTCTTCCATCGTGCACATCAACGGATGATGATGTTCCCGAGAATATTCATTAACAATATGTACCTTGGTTTCGGCCACATCTTTGGTGTAGGTGCCGCACACCCCCACGCCTTGCGTATGCACTTGCAGCATCACTTGCGTGGCCATCTCCTGACCCATATTGAAAAAGTCGGTCAGAATCTCTACAACAAAATCCATAGGCGTAAAATCATCGTTAAGCAAGATGACTTTATAGAGCGGCGGTCGTTTCAACTGCGGTTTTGCATGTTGAACGACGATATCGCCATCGGAATCTTTTAAAGGATCAAAATCAGTCATGGTCCAGAGAGCCTATTTATTACTGGGTCCTAAAATAGCGTCTTAACGATCAAATTTCAATCTTTACCCAAACAAAAAACATTTCGCGTAAAATGCGCGTCCTTTAACGTTTTCTATTATGCTGATGGTTTGGAAACCGCATGTAACCGTTGCCGCCGTAATCGAAAGGAATGGTCGTTTTTTACTCGTTGAAGAGACAACCGACAATGGCCTTATGTTCAATCAACCGGCAGGACACTTAGAGCCCGGCGAAGATTTGATCGCCGCCGTCATGCGCGAAGTTCGAGAAGAGACTGCCTGGCATTTCGAACCGGAATTCGTCGTAGCCGTACAGCTTTGGCGCCGCAACCCCGACTCCCCAAGCTTCCTGCGCTTTTGCTTCACCGGCAGCGTACACAGCCACGAGCCGCAGCAAAAACTCGACGACGACATCATCGCCACGCACTGGCTAAGCCGCGACGACATCGCCGCCCGCACCGGCCGCTTACGTAGCCCTCTGGTTTTACAGACGGTAGATGACTATTCGAAAGGCCAGCGCCATCCGCTTTCCTTGTTACACTCATTTCTCGACATAGCATGAGCAAACACATCATCGTCGGCATGTCCGGCGGCGTCGATTCCTCCGTTACCGCTTTAGCCCTGCAAGAACAAGGCCACAAAGTGACTGGTTTGTTCATGAAAAACTGGGAGGAAGACGACGGCACCGAATACTGCACCGCGATGCAGGATTTGGCCGATGCCCAGCAAGTTGCCGACAAACTGGGCATCGAATTAAAGACCGTCAACTTCGCCGCCGAATATTGGGACGAGGTTTTCGAAGTATTTTTGTCGGAATTCAAGGCTGGCAGAACACCCAATCCCGACATCCTTTGTAACAAACACGTCAAATTTAAGGCGTTTTTGAATTATGCGATCGAGGATTTGGGCGCCGAATTTATCGCCACCGGCCATTATGCCCGCGTCGATGAACAAGACGGCGAGTTTCGATTATTAAAAGGCCTGGACCCCAACAAAGAACAAAGCTACTTTTTGTATGCGATGGGCCAAAAAGCCTTGTCCAAAACACTGTTCCCGATCGGCCATTTGCACAAGACCGAGATTCGGACCATGGCCGACAAAGCCGGTTTCGCCAACAGCCGCAAGAAAGACAGCACCGGCATCTGCTTCATCGGCGAACGCAAGTTCAGGGAATTCCTGGAACGCTACCTGCCCCATCAACCCGGCGAAATGCGCACACCGGAAGGTCAATACATAGGCAAGCACCACGGTTTGATGTATTACACCTTGGGCCAGCGCCAAGGCCTAGGGATAGGCGGGGTCAAGGACGCGCCGGACGAACCCTGGTTCGTGCTAGAAAAAGACCTGGAAAACAATATTCTGATCGTCGGCCAAGGCCACGACCACCCGTTGATGCTGCACAATACTTTAGAAGCAGGCCAACTGGACTGGTGCGGCAGTAAGCCATTGACCGAAACCATCCGCTGCGCCGCCAAGACCCGCTACCGCCAAGCCGACCAGGATTGCGTCGTCGAACCGATAGACGGCGGCAACCGCGTCAAGGTCTGCTTCGACCAAGCTCAACGAGCGATCACACCGGGGCAGTCGGTGGTGTTTTATTTGGGGGAGGTTTGTTTGGGTGGTGGAATTATTGAGGCTAAGTACAATGAAAATTAACAAGCTGGAACTGCTTGATTTTCGTTGTTTTACCAATTATGAGATAGAACTTTCTAAACGGTTTACTCTATTAATTGGCGATAACGGCTGCGGTAAAACAGCCATTTTGGATGCATTGGTCATCGCTATTGCTGATTTGTTATATGAAATTAGTGCCATATCGGCTTACGAAAAACGCAGATTATCTATCAATGATATGCGTTATGTTGAGCAAGTTTTGGGACAAGAAATAATAAAGAACACCGCTAAGAATACATTCATTGTAATTGACAGCATATTTTTAAACACCCCTATTCACTGGATAAATGGGCGAGGAACAAAAAAGTTTTATTGCTTAAGCAAACATGACCTTGATGACGCACAAGAAATAGACGAGCTTATTTCCCCCTTATACGACTATGTACATACAATAAAACACTTAGAAATAGAAACAAATGATCCCCATACCTTATTCCCAGTGGTTGCATATTACGGGACCGGTAGACTGTGGCAACAATTAAAAGCAAAAGATAAAAAAACAAAAGGTCCTGGAACCCGTATAGATGGCTATCAACATTGCTTGAATCCCGCAACCAATCAAAATAATTTCTTTAATTGGTTTAAAAGACAAGAACTAATAGCCATTCAAAAACATGAACGCCGTCATACTTTAGAAGCTGTTCGCGAATCTATCGTCGACATGATTCCGAACGCCCAACGAATATGGTGGGATTTGGAACGAGATGAGTTAATGATTCAGTATTTCGACCAAGGGAACCAGAATAGCCTCCCTTTTTCTATGCTCAGCGACGGCTACCGCAACATGATAGGCATGGTCTCCGACATCGCTTATCGCATGGCGACGTTGAATCCGCAATTGGAAGTTGACGTCATCAAGCAAACCGAAGGCATCGTGTTGATCGACGAAATCGACCTGCACTTGCATCCCAAATGGCAACGGGAAGTCGTCGGTCGGTTATTGAATACCTTTCCTAAAGTACAGTTTGTCGCCAGTAGTCATTCGCCGTTTATCATTCAATCGTTATATGGACGCGAAGATTGTTTGTTGTGGGATTTGGAAAAAGCTCAGCCTTTGGCAATCGAAAGCAAAAGTATCGAGGATATTGCCGAAAACCAGCAAGGCGTGGAGATTCCCCAACAAAGCCAGCGTTTCTTGGATATGGAAAAAGTCGCAATAGAATATTACGAGACTTTACAAGGGATCCGCATAGCCAGTGATGAAGAAAAACAACGTTTAAAACAAAAGCTGGATGACTTGTTAGAGCCTTATAGTGACAATCCAGCGTTTCAAGCTTTCTTAAAAATGGAGCGCCAAGCGGCAGAAGGAAACACCAACGCATCATGAGACCGGTTACCCGTGGTGAAACGCCTGTAGATAGCAATGGAAAACCAGTTAAATTTCGCGAACACAGTGACGCTCGCCCTGAATTGATCAATCGAATGGGCAGATACTGCTCTTATTGCGAAATTCATTTACCCATGGGAATGGCTGTTGAACACATCCAACCCAAAGAACTATATCGAGATTTAGAAAAGGACTGGACCAATTTTCTTTTGAGTTGCCCATCATGCAACAGTAGAAAAGGCATAAAGGATATCAACACTCAAAACTTTAATAGTTATTACTGGCCGCATCTTGACAATACGTTTTTACCATTCGTTTATGAAAAAGACCGAGCCCCTCGAATAGCCCAATTTCTAAATATCCCACAACAACAAATTGCAACTAATACTCTTAAATTAACAGGGTTAGACAGCGAGCCGACAAATCGCAGTAGCGTTAAAGACCCTCGGTGGAAACCTCGTTTAGAAGCTTGGCAAATAGCCGAATGGGCAAGGCAAGACCTTGACAGAGATTCTAGTGAAGCCATGCGTAATCGGATTAAAGAAACAGCCACGACCATTGGCTTCTGGTCCGTCTGGATGACAGTCTTCCAGGATGACGCCGACATGCGCCGCCGTTTGATCGAAGCATTTCCCGGCACTTGCAGCAATTGTTTCGACGGCCAATTTCAACCCATTTCACGCCCCGGCGGCCAAATTTAATTCTGCCGACATCGATAAAACCCTTTTGAATATAAAACCTTAGGTAAAACGCAATATGAGCCATTCAGAACTCACCTCCATCTCCCCCATCGACGGCCGCTACGCCGGCAAAGTCGACGCCTTGCGCCCCATCTTCAGCGAATACGGCTTGATCCGTTACCGGGTCGAAGTCGAAGTGCGCTGGCTGCAAGCCTTAGCTGCCGAAGCCAAAATTGTCGAAGTCCCGGCCTTGTCAGCCGACGCGACCGCCGTACTGAATAAAATCGTCAGCGATTTTTCCGAAGCCGACGCCCAAGCCGTCAAGGACATCGAGAAGACCACTAACCACGATGTCAAGGCAGTCGAATACTTCTTGAAGAAAAAGATCGAAGGCAACGCCGAATTGCACGCGATCAACGAATTCTTCCATTTCGCCTGCACCTCGGAAGACATCAACAACCTGTCTTACGCCTTGATGTTGAAAGAGGGCCGCGGTTTGATTTTGGCCGAAATCGACGCGACGATAGACGCCATCAAACAATTGGCCTTGAACAGCGCCGAGCAACCCATGCTGTCCCGCACCCACGGCCAATCGGCCACCCCAACCACGGTCGGCAAGGAAATGGCCAACGTCGTCGCCCGCATGCAGCGCCAACGTGAGCAGCTCGCCGAGGTAGAATTGCTCGGCAAGATCAACGGCGCGGTCGGCAATTACAATGCCCATAGCGTCGCCTATCCTGATGTGGATTGGGCGGCTTTCGCGCAAAATTTCGTCGAATTGCTGAGCCTGACTTTCAACCCCTATACGATACAAATCGAGCCGCACGACTATATGGCCGAATTCTTCCACGCCTTGTCGCGCTTCAACACGATCTTGCTGGATTTCGACCGCGACGTCTGGGGCTATATCTCGCTGGGCTATTTCAAGCAAAAAACCATCGCCGGCGAAGTCGGCTCCTCGACCATGCCGCACAAGGTCAATCCTATCGACTTCGAAAACTCCGAAGGTAACCTGGGCCTGGCCAACGCTATTTTCGGCTTTTTAGCCGACAAACTGCCGATCTCGCGCTGGCAGCGCGACCTGACCGACTCCACCGTATTACGCAACATCGGCGTCGGCATCGCCCATACCAGCATAGCGATTCAATCGACTTTGAAAGGCATTTCCAAACTGGAAATCAACCCGGCGTTGATAGACCAAGACCTGGATCAAAACTGGGAAGTATTGGCCGAACCCATCCAGACCGTGATGCGCCGTTACGGCATCGAAAAGCCTTACGAAAAATTGAAGGAGCTGACCCGCGGCAACCGCGTCACCGGCGACGGCATGCGCGCCTTCGTCGAAAAGCTGGAAATTCCGGCTGAAGCCAAGGCCGAGCTGCTGGCCTTGACTCCGCATAACTACACCGGTTATGCGGCGCAACTAGCAAAAAAAATCGGCTAAACAGGGTTACTCATTGCTGAATTTCGTCTGGATTTTCTTATTCCTGTCGGCATTTTGCGTCGCCCTGTTCAAACTGGTTATATTGGGCGACCAAGCGGTATTTTCCGAGATCATCAACGCGATGTTCGCGCAGGCCAAGACCGCGTTCGAAATCTCGCTAGGCCTAAGCGGCATACTGGCTCTGTGGATGGGGATCATGAAAATCGGCGAGCACAGCGGTTTTATCGCCCTATTGACCAAGGCGCTGAACCCGCTGTTCGAACGCCTGATGCCGGAAATACCCAAAGATCATCCGGCATTGGGCGCAATGACGATGAACATCGCCGCCAACATGCTGGGTCTGGACAACGCCGCGACACCTATGGGCATCAAGGCCATGCAGGAAATGCAAACCTTGAACCGGCATCCGGACCAGGCCAGCGACGCACAAATTCTATTTTTAGTGCTGAACACCTCGTCGGTCACGCTGTTTCCGGTAACGATATTCGCCTACCGGGCTCAGCTCGGCGCGGCGAATCCAAGCGACGTATTCATCCCTATCTTGATTGCGACCTATGTTTCCACTCTGGTCGGCTTGCTGGCGGTCGCCGCAGTGCAGAAAATCAATCTGCTGGACAAGATAGTGTTGGCTTATTTAAGCGGCGTCACTCTGTTGGTCGGCGGCATAGTGGCCTATATCGCCGGACTGGATCAGGCCGAAATGCTGAAACAATCGGCACTTACCAGCCACATAATTTTGTTCGGTCTGGTGATCGCATTTATCGTTGCCGCCGTTTATAAGAGACTAAATGCTTACGACCTATTTATCGACGGCGCAAAACAAGGCTTCCGGACCGCGGTCACCATCATTCCCTATCTGGTGGCGATGCTGGTGGCTTTCGGGGTATTTCGGGCCGGCGGCGCACTGGAGTTGATCACCGACGGCGTGCGGCTATTGGTCAATGTTGCCGGCATCGACAACCGCTTCATCGACGGCCTGCCGACCGCGTTGATGAAGCCGTTCAGCGGCAGCGGAGCACGGGCGATGATGATAGACACCATGCAAACCCACGGCGCCGACTCGTTCGCCGGACGACTGGCATCGGTGGTGCAAGGCAGCACCGAAACTACGTTTTACGTGTTGGCGGTATACTTCGGAGCAGTCAACATCAAGCAGATACGCCATGCCGCCGCCTGCGGTTTAATCGCCGATTGTGCCGGAATCACTGCCGCGACTTTTGTGACTTATTGGTTTTTTGGTTAAACCATAATTGATGAAAAATTATTTGACCATGTCGGGTTACGCCACGCTAACCCGACCTACATTGTTTTATATTTCATGCAGATACATTTAAAAACCCTGGGCTGCCGCTTAAACGAAGCGGAGCTCGAAACCTGGGCACAAGCCTTTCAGGCCAAAGGCCACGGCATCACCCGCAACTTGAGCGACGCGCAATTGGTGATCATCAATTCCTGCGCGGTGACTCAGGACGCGGTGAAAAAATCCAAGCAAATGATCCGCCGCATCCACCGCGACAATCCGCAAGCCAAACTGGTGGTCAGCGGCTGTTACGCGACGCTGAACGAAACCGAAGCCGCGCAAATGATGGGCGTAGACTTGATCGTCGGCAACCAGGACAAAAACCAATTAGTCGAAAAAGCCCTGGCCGAATTAAATATGGACAGCATGCCGGCCATGTCGACCGAACCCGGCGAAGTGTCGCTGTTCAGCCGCGGCCGGCAACGCGCCTTCGTCAAAGTCCAGGACGGCTGCCGCTACCGTTGCACCTTCTGCATCGTCACCGTCGCTCGCGGCGAGGAAAGCAGCCGCCGCATCGAAGACGTCGTCGCCGAAATCAACGCCTTGCACCAGCAAGGCATCAACGAAGCCATCATCACCGGCGTGCATTTGGGCGGCTACGGCAGCGACATCGGCAGCGATCTTGTCGAATTGGTCAAAGCCATCTTGGAACAAACCGAAATTCCGCGCCTGCGCATGGGTTCTTTGGAACCTTGGGAATTGCCGGAAGGCTTCTTCGAATTATTCAAAAATCCACGGCTGATGCCGCACCTGCATCTGCCCTTGCAAAGCGGCAGCGACAGCGTATTGCGGCGCATGGCTCGGCGTTGCAAGACGGCAGAATTCACCGAATTGGTGTCGAAAGCCAGGGCCGCGATTCCGCATTTCAATATCACTACCGACATCATCGTCGGCTTTCCGGGCGAAACCGAGGAAGAGTGGCAAGAGAGCGTCGATTACATCAAACATGTCGGTTTCGGCCATATCCACACCTTCAGCTATTCGCCGCGCGAAGGCACCAAAGCCGCGGCTATGCCTAACCAGATCGGTCAGGAAATCAAGAGAAAGCGCAGCCGGGAACTGCACGGACTGGCAGAAACCATGAAACAGGCATTCATTGCCGAAAATATCGGCACCGAAGCAGATATTCTGTGGGAAGGCCAAACCGAAACCTTGGAAAACGGCTTGATCCGCTACTTCGGTTACAGCCAGAATTACTTACGCGCCGCATGCGATGTCGCCCCGAACACCTTGTTGGAAAACCGCATAACTCCTGCCAAACTCTGCCGGGCGGAAGCAAGATTTATCGCAGCTGAGCTGTAAAGGCCATCAATACGGCTTAACTGGTGATAGGTTTTCTTCCGTTTCTTCTGTACCCAGCAAATCTTCGGCCGGCACGTTACCGTCGTGTATCAGATAGTTGCGTTGCGACAAATAGGCGCCGCGGAAAAATCCATACCGGTCCAAGGCTGCTTCGCTGGCAACTTTTTCGGTTTCCAGGTTATCCGCGCGCAGATCAGCCGCATTCAACGCACCCAATCCGCCGGCGACCGCCCGCGAAGTCATTGCCGGATAAAGATATGCACCGGTATAACTGATAGGGTTCATCGCCGTGTCGCCGACCAAGCCCAATACGCCGCGCGTCGAACTCGGCCCCAAAAAAGGTAATACCAGATAGGGACCGGTCGGCACACCCCAAACGCCCAGAGTTTGGTCGAAATCTTCATGGTGTTTTGGTAAATCGACATTGCTAGCCACATCGACAAAACCAGCCAAACCAAAGGTGGTATTGAGAAAGAAGCGCGTAGCATCGTAGACGGCCTGAGTGAACTTTCCCTGCAACGCGTCGTTGATTGTGACCCGAATATCGGCGATGTTGCTGAAAAAATTGCTCACCCCGGCATCGACGAAATCCGGCGTTATCCATCTATAGCCGCGAGCGACCGGTTTCATCACATAGTCGTCGACGCGGTCGTTAAAGGCCTGCACGTCGCGATTCCAGCCTTCCCAAGGATCCTGAGGATCGACGACTGGAGTCGTCGCACAGCCAACCAACAAAACCGTGGCAGCTAAAGCATTTAACTTAACAGTGCTTTTCATGCTCTGCATAATGAATACCTCAATCAAGCCACTTTTCCATGTGCAATATTGCATCGTGCACCAAACACCGGCCTTTTTCCTATGCACCAAGATTCCGCGATACGATCTAACCGCAACAAGCTAGGGCGATTTTATTAAGCCGCTCTCTCGCCTGCCGATAATCGTCACGAGGTGTTTTGGTGTGCAACACGACCATCAATTCCGG
>JAQTYP010000471.1 GCA_028688235.1 Methylomonas sp. | reverse complement strand
TGGCCGATGTCGCTACCGAAGCCGGAAAAATCGCGGGCTATGCTCAAGTCCCGTTCGGCGCCGACAAACAGCCGCGCCGGCTGGCCCTGGCGGTCGCTGATCCAGAACACCTGCGCCAGCGTCACGGTCTGATCGTAGCCGGCGTTGTGGAATACGCCCAAGATTACCGAATAACTGTTGTCGCCGCGCAAGGCCACCGGCTTGGCGCTGCCGCTGACTTCGTTGCGTTCGGACTTGTAATGGCCCAGCACATAGGAGCGCAGGCTACGCTCCTTGGCGTCGGCGCCGGCCGCCTTGTTATAGGCGATGCGATGGGCCGGCACCAGCAAGGTCGTCACCGCATCGACCAGCGTCGATTTGCCGGAGCCGATGTCGCCGGTCAACAAGGCGTTGCGGCCATCGAGATTCAGCGCCCAAACCCGGCCGTCGAAAGTGCCCCAGTTGAACACCTCCAGGCGCAGCAGCCGGAAACCGGACAAGGCATCGTCGTCGACGAAATCCAGGGACAGTTGCAGGTTGTTATTGATCATGACGTGTGGGATTTTGTTTGAGACGTTGTAAAACGGAATGGAAGCCCTGTCTACCGGAGGAAATGTCGCTTGGCTTAAGCTGCCTCCCCCTTTGAAAAAGAAGGGAATAAACAACGAAAAACCTAAAGGGATTGTCATGGCGGGAAAGAGCGATGGCGATCAATCTACGCATAATCACTCTCCGCCTTCCCCGCCGCCAACCAATTGCGCTTGGTATTCGGCCAGCCGGGCATCGAGCTCCGACAACCATTGCGCATCGACGAAAGCCTTGAGTATCCGCCGGACCTCGTAGCTGGCGGCTTGATGTGTGGTGGTCTTGAGCTTGCGCAAAAAGCCCAGCTCGACCACTTTGTTGATATGGGTTTCGATTTGGTCGATCAACCGCGCCTCGTTGCTACGCTGCGGCAGAAACACCCGGATCAACTCGACGATGTCCTCGCGCGACAAGACCAGCCGAGTCTCGCCGCCGCCGCGGTCGAACTCGGCCAACCTCTTGCGCAATAAGGCCAACAACAGGCTGACCGGAAACGACAGCGGCCGGCGCGCGATCAAGCGCGGCAACTTGGACGCCGTACCGTCGTCTTCGGCCTCAGCCTGGCGCGATCGCAAAAACGCATAACCCTCGGCCTCGTCCAGCACCAACTCCAACCCCAGTACCGAAATGTAGTCCCGCACCCTAGCTTGCAGATTCAGCAAGGCGTTCCACAAACCGTCGTCGCTTTCCTGGTAGATCACGCCTTTCAATAAAGGAATGACCACGGCCGACAGGTCGTATTGCGGCGCGGTTTCGAGGTCGGTTTCGGTCATTGAGTTGGCAAGGCTGGATTAAAACGGCCATTTTACGGGGATTTGGCCGATAAATCGAACAATCCAAGCGAGGCGGAGTTATGCCGAATTTTGGCAAGATAACTGCCGAAGGCATACCGGATTAGGTAAGTCTTGAATTTATACGGGATTCCAGTATTCTGGCCTTGTGCGTACCGTTATTGGAACACCCACTTTCCAAAAACAATTTCCGTGGTGTTGGCAAACAGAGAATATGAAGCCTGGTTTATCGCAGCCGCTGAATCGCTGCAGGGAATTCGAGGTTTTATTTACGACCCGGCAAAGGTCGTCGAACCCGAACGACCGCGCGATGCCAAGAGCTGGATAAAGGCTTGCATGGCCAACTGTTCGTATGGCGAAACCACCGATCAACCTGCATTTTTCCGCGCAGATAGACTTGCAGCTAGCGTTCGACCGTAGTCGCTTGTTTAGAAAGCTTTGTAGCGAATGGAGCAAGCGGTCACAGGTTCCTAACTCGTAGGATATGGCAAACAATGTGCGGCGCTAATTATTGTTGATGATGCAACCCGCGCCTGCATAAAATGACTCCGACCCCTAAGTTTCGACCCCTAAGTTTCTGGTGATCAATTCGGATAACGGCCCGGAGTGTAGCGGTCACCGAACTCGGTATTTACAGCGACTGGTTGAGTTTGCAGACAAAACCGGGTTGACCATCCGCCTGGTGTATTACCCGCCTTATCACAACAAATACAATGCGATCGAGCGTTTTTGGGCGGGGTTGGAGAAATCCTGGAATAGCTATTTGTTGGATTCTCAAGAGACGGTTCTGAAGCGCGCGGGAAATTTTATCTGGAAGGGACAGCAGGCCGTGGTCTCGATGATGACCGGTGTCTATGAAAAAGGCGTTAAATTAGGCTCCGATCAAGTCCGTGAACTTGAGGCGAGACTGCAACGCTCAACGACCTTGAAATGGTGGGATATTACCATCGCACCGGAAAAGGTATTTTGAAAACGGCATCATCCCTTACGTTTACCGGTGCGGAAAACATCGAGGCCACCGTCGTTATCCGCGACGAGCAGATCTAAGTAACCCATGGGCACGAAGGCAGCTCAGATTTTAGGCTGTATGCGGACGGCAAGACCTGGCTAGCCTTTCTCGCAAAGGAAAAGCATTTGTTCCGAGCATTGATTCAGCGAAAAATCCGCTTCCAGGGCTCCCTCGCACTGCTGTTGGCATTCGGGCGGTGCTTGAAGGTTTCGCAATAAATTGCTTTCGCATGCGCTTGTTACGACCTTGACACGTTTATTTCAAACTAACGGTAAATAGACGTCCGTAACCTGCTCGTGCTCCGGCGTTTCCGGTACACGCTTGATGTAATGAAAAAACAACGGAAAATCGCGCAGTTCCTCGCCGCTTTTCGGTAACCACTCCCGGAATAGGTAATAGACGCTGTCGCTGATTCTATCGGTCGAACCTATGTGCCGCACCACCGCACAGCGGCCGCTCGGGATCCGCTTGGTGATAACGCTCTGCGGATTGGCCGGCACCGGCCGGTCGATTTCGCCGCACACGTCGAAGCGAAATTCTTCCTCCGGCGTATTGGCCGGGTCGTCGTAGGCGATGCCGAAGGTACGGCTGCTGGCGATGGGAGAAAGACCGCTTTGTTTGCGCCAGCCTATAAAATTTCTGACCGACTCCATCACCTTGGTATGCGGTCCGCGGTGCTCGAGGACCGCGATCATCGTTTCGGCAAAATCGACAATTTCTACGTTCATTTGAAGACTCCTGATTCGTTTAGGTAATTGCATGCGCTCGTTCCAAGG
>JAQTYP010000470.1 GCA_028688235.1 Methylomonas sp. | reverse complement strand
GCAGAGGTTATCGGCGTCGGCTCAACGTCTGAAGGAGTTGTTAGATCCAGCCATGGTCTATAGCTCAGCCATGTGGGGGCGGTGCCGCTGCCTACGATGGCCCAGGCGCCTGCGTCTTCGATGATGAAGGCCAGTCTGGATGGCGGATTTTTTAGGTCCAGCGGGACGTAGCAGGCGCCTGCCAACAATGTGCCGAATACGGCAGCGGCGGCGTCGATGCCACGGTCCAAATATACCGCGACCACATGACCGGGTCGTATGCCTAAGCATTGCAGGGCGGCGGCCACGGCTTGAGCGCGGTTCAAAAATTGTGCATAGCTCAAGCATAGCCCGTTTTCGGTCAAGGCGGGGGCATCAGGACGAATGCGGGATTGATCCAGAAAGGGAGTCAGTAGCATGGCTTAGCGCGGGCTGTTTTCCAGTAACTCGTCGTCCATCGCGGCTATCACCGCATCCAGCCAGACATCATCGATCGCCGGAGACAAATAACTATAAGACAAGCTTAGCTTGCCATCGAGTTGACCGACCAATAATGCCAATCCGGGGGGCAAGGTCATCCAGCACATCATGGTCAAACCGGTCACAGGAATGCCCAGAAAACCTTTGGCGCCCCAGGATAAGTCGCCTATATCCGAGAACCACAGCGAGCTTAGTTCGTTGCCGCTGTGTTGCTTGCGCAGGAATCTGGCGTAGCGGCTGGGTGTCAGCCATTGCCCGAGGCGCATCAGCGGCAGATAAGCCAGATCCAGTTCGTCGCGAACCACCTGGGTATGCTGTTTGAGCAGATGCACGAACAAGGCCTTGCGGTCATGGACTAGTTCGCGAGGCGCGCGGGCGAACAGGCAGCCGACGTGATTGCCGAATACAGGGGTAGGGGCATTTTGCCGGCGCAGGTTGAAGGCATAGGGAATGCAATATCCCGTTCTGGCGTGAGGTGGGCCGACCCGTTCCATGGCCCGCATGAAACAACCTAGGTAATAGAGCGTGCGCCCTGCTAGGCCTGTATGTTGTAGGGCCAGCCCGGCTATGCGTTTGGACTGCTCGGCATCGAAGTTTCGGGTTTTGAGTTCGAGTTTTTGCGGGCCTTGTTCGACCGAGGTGGGCAGGCAACTGTCCGAGCGGTTGGCTTCGTCGTTATGGCGCTTGGCCTTGAACAGCAGCTTCAGTTTTTTCCACAGACTCCATTGGGCGAGCTTGGTTTCGATCAGGGATGCCGAATCCTCGAAGCGCTCGGGCTGCTCGGCTGTCAGAAAATCCAGCATGATCTTGGCGCCGCGAGCGTCCAGCAGCGGATGGTTCCAGTTCAGCAACAAGGTACCGCCAGTAGGGCCGGCTATCCAATGAAAAGTCAACGGCCGGGATTCGTGGCGGTTGAATATCTCGACTAAAAGCCGTCCGGTATCGTCATCGTCTTTAGCCTGATGCCGTTCCAGTTCGATGCGTTGACCGGTTGGAATCCACACCTGGCGTTTACCCTGGCGTTCGATACGGGCCGAGGCTTTGGGGAATTTTGTCACCAGCAAGTCCAAACGTTGTTGCAGTTTGTCCAAATCCGGTTTGCCCGCCAGTTGCAATGCAAATCCACAATAACCGCCCGGCATGCCGGCCTTACGGATTTCCTGATCCAGGACGTAGGTGAAATAGTCGGCCGGATTGAAAAGCAGGGAAGTGGCGGCTGTCATTGGCGGCGACCGGCACGGGTGATCCACCGATGTAGCGCATTCAGACTGTTGACGTTGTCCGGCTCGATCTCGGTATCCGGCAGCGTCACGCCGAATTCCTTTTCGGCGAACATGATCAGGCGCATGATACCCATGCTGTCGAGTCCCGCTTCCAGCAAGTCATCGTCATCGCCGAACGATGCCGGATCTTCATGGTAGATCAGCTCGGAAAAAATGAAATTTTTGAGTTTATCCTTCATGGCGCTTAGGGTTGGTTATGAGTAATTGAGCCGAATTATACATGCTCGGGATGATTTGAATATCCGCTGGGGGCGTGTTCAGAAGTGCGGCAATTAGTATCGAGTCGAATCTTATTTGACATTTATGTTTTTTGCTTTACTATATCGACTCGCTACTAATAAACGGAGTTCATCTTATGTCCAAAGCCATCTTTTACCATGCCGGCTGTCCCGTCTGCCTCGGCGCAGAGCAAATGCTATTAAATACCATCGATAAGAATAAATACACATTGGAAATCGTCCATCTGGGCAACGATAGTGGGTGTATCGAAGAGGCTGAATCCTTTGGAGTCAATTCCGTGCCGGCGCTTGTCGTCGACGGTCAAGTCTTTCATATCAATTTCGGCGCAGCACTTGCGGATTTGAAAAAATGAGGAGGAATCATGTCTGAAAATAACGCACCCGTTAAAGATCACTTTGTCCTTTATCTCGCCATCGCAACCATCGCGCTGGTGGGCGTCATCGTTGCGGTTAAACTGACTGAAAACGAAAAGTTCGAGCCCATCAAACAACAGCTTGCTGAAGAAAATCAGCAAATGAATATCCGAGTCATAAAAGAATACGAGGACTAAGGCATGATCAAATCATTCATGAGCGGACTGTTATTGGCATTTGCCGCGATTCATACGGCCGATGCAACCGAATATATCTATAGAGATGTGATGGCAAACACCTTGCCTACGGCGCAGTGCAATATCGAGTCTGTGGCGAAGGAGGTTGCTAGTAAAGATGCGACGCTTCAACGCTACGGCAAACGTGTATGCCAGATGCAGGGCTACGGTTGGCATCTGGAGTCGGTCAAAGAAAGCGGAACCAGTGTGTGTAACGTATGCCCTGGCAGCAATGACAAACAAAAATGCTACCAGGAAGATATGGTGGTCGCCTGTAAGCGTATTAAACCAGGGACTGTGGGCATGTTGCCGGGCAAGGGTTGACAAGGGCCTTAAGGTTGGCCTTCTCGAGTCAATTCCCCTGTGACTAAGCCTTGGTCGTGGTCTAGTTTCGACATATCGCTAGCGGTAGACCTTCTTAATTTGTTCGACGGCAAACCGCTTTCTTGGCAAAGCGGTTTGCGTAATTCCATAGACCTACGGAGGAGCGGAGACATGAAAACACAGCTTCATTATTACCTTGGTTATTTACGGCAAGATGTTTCAGCCAGCATTGTGGTGTTTTTGGTGGC
>JAQTYP010000469.1 GCA_028688235.1 Methylomonas sp. | reverse complement strand
TTTCTTCCAGCGATTGTAGATGATGCAAAACAATTCGGCGGTTTGTTCGGCGTCGTACAAAGCCGAATGGGCGCGCTGATTGTCCCATTCCAGGCCGGCGGCTTCGGCGATTTTGGCTAAAACGGTCTGGCCGAATACCAACCCGCCCAAGGTCGCGGTATCGAAGCTGCTGAATGGATGGAAAGGACTGCGTTTATGCTGCGTGCGTTCGATTGCGGCATTCAAAAAATTGATGTCGAATGCCGGGTTGTGACCTACTAAAATAGCCCTTTTGCATGCGTTTCGCTTGACGGCGGCTCTAATGGGGGTAAACAATTTATTCAATGCCTCCTTTTCGTCTATCGCCATCCGGAAAGGATGGTAAGGATCGATGCCGGTAAACTTTAAGGCAGCTTCGTCGAGTTCGGAATTTTTGAAAGGGATGATGTTGCAGTGGTGTTTTTCGGTGATCGTTAGCCAACCTTCCGCGTCTTGTTCGACGATGACGGCGGCAATTTCCAGTAGCGGATTTTTCTTGGCGTTAAACCCGGCGGTTTCTATGTCGACAATAACGGGCAAATAACCTCTGAAGCGGTTACCTAGAGCTGAACGGCTGATTTCCATGGTTTGATATAGCTTGATGAATCGTATGTATGATATGTTACGTCAGATTACCACGGCTATAAACAACAATTCAGGATAAGGAGTGAAACTTATGCAAAGCGGTAAAGTCGCTTCGTTATTTGTCATCGGCATGATGGCTTTCTTGAGTGGATGTGCAACGGTCAAGGTGCCTGATCCCAGCGATCCTTGGGAGGGCTGGAACCGCAGCATGCAATCTTTCAACGATAGCCTCGATGAGCATTTGATGAAGCCGGTCGCGAAAGGTTATCAATGGATCACGCCGGATTTCGTCGACCAGGGCGTGACCAATTTTTTCAGCAACATCGACGATATCGGTGTTAGCGCCAACGATTTTCTGCAAGGCAAATTCATGCAATCCACCCTGGACGGCGCCCGTTTTCTGGTCAATACCACGGCAGGCGTGGCAGGCCTGGTCGATGTCGGCAGTATGATAGATTTGCCTAAACACAACGAAGACTTCGATCAAACCCTGGGTGTATGGGGAGTGCCTACCGGGCCCTATTTGGTTTTGCCGTTGTTCGGCCCTAGCTCGCCGCGTGGTGTCTTCGGGTTGGTGGGTGATGCCGCGATGAACCCCTTAACTTACGTCGGATTCTGTCTGAATCCGGAATGGCTGGGAGCGGCCGTATCGATGGGAGGGGGTGGCTTGAAGGTCATCGATGCGCGCGCGGATCTTTTGGGCATGGAAAAAGTCGCCACCGAAGCGGCGCTGGATCGTTATCAGTTTTTCCGCGATGCGTATCTTTCCAATCGCAACTATCTGGTCAACGACGGAAACGTACCGGAAGAAGATGTGTTGAAATTCGAAGATTTGAAGGAGGAAGGCTACGGTCCGCTGAATACAAATCCTTATTGAGAATGAAATGAAGCGCAAAATTAAAAAAACATTGGCTCGTCCGGATTTTCCCTGGTCGATCACAGCCAGTAGCACACATAAATTGCATAAGGCCGCTACATATAGTGTCTACCACGGCAATTCATGGAGAGCTAAAACATTCTTGTACTTAGCGCTTATAAGTCAGTCGGTAGTTGCCGATAATTCTGAATTCAATTTTAATACCGGACTATTGTCTATACCATCCGTCATAATTGGAAATGAATTAATTTATGATGCGAGGTTACAACTTAACTCAGAAGGTTTATTTTCGGTTGTTTCTTATAGAAATACAGCCGAAAATCATTTATCAACGACAAAACCTTTACTCATTCAAGGTTCGGGCGTGGTGGACAGGATACTTCCTGATGATACCGATGGCTCCCAACATCAAAAATTTATCCTCAAATTGGCATCAGGACAAACAATATTAATATCGCATAACATTGATTTAGCTCCCAGAATTAATTCATTAAACCTGAGTGACACTGTTGATTTTTATGGTGAATATGTGTGGAACTCTCAAGGTGGATTAGTACATTGGACGCACCATGATCCAGATAACTTGCATGAAAATGGCTGGTTAATACATGAGAATATAATTTACCAATAGAGGAAAAAGGGGTCAGGTCTTGCAGTTAAGCATTTTAGGAGCAATTTGTTTGACCGCTCTGCTGACTGTCGAATAATGTACACCGAAAGCATCGGCAATTTGTTGCATCGTATAATCACCAGTCTCATAAGCCATCCTGATTGCCTCTTTCGTGTCGGAAATTGCTTCGACATAGTAGTTCAATGGCTTGCCTAACGGTCTTCGCTGCGCTTTTGGGATTTCTTTCAGGTCCCCGGATTCGGCTTTAATTTGCCTTTGCAGTTTTTCCACGAAGGGGTTGTCGCCAAGGAAAATCTGATTTTTAAGCGATTCCCAGACAGGTGGTAATCCAACGCCGGCCCGGACAAAATTCTGATACTGTACGATCGCCTGCTCTCGATCCGAATGAAATTGCAGTAACAACCAAGCAACTTGCAAGCCTTTCAAGGGTGGTGCTTGATCAACCGTCGCTCGATAACTGCTCCAAGGCCAATCCGCCACATCATTAACCATCAGCGCTCTGACCGGATTCAACACCACGTAGCGGGACAATTCAAGCAAGTAGCTGTCTTTTTCGACCAAGATAGCTTTATAGCGCCCTTGAAAAATATGACCGACGCGCCGATGGCGATGGTTGAACGCTTGCGTGTAAACGCCATTCAACTGACGCATGCCCTTGGATAAATTGCCCTCTGCCGTCTCCACGACCACATGGTAATGGTTGCTCATCAAACAATACGCATGACAAATCCAGTTAAACCGGGCACAAACGTCGCTGAACAACACGAGCCAGTTTAATCGGTCTTCATCGTCAAGGTATATCTCGTTCCGCGCATTCCCTCGCGAAGTCACATGATATAACCCACCTGCCAATTCTAATCTGAGTGGTCTAGCCATGACTGTTAGAGTAGATGGAATTTGCTATATTGGGAGAGTAGCCGCGGCGCTTACGCGCCGCAGCCCTCGCAGAACCGGACTTGGAGCGTTACACCATCCGGCTCCCAGTTTAAGTCTTCCACAATGGCTTTGGGTATAGGTTGTGCTGGATTTTCA
>JAQTYP010000468.1 GCA_028688235.1 Methylomonas sp. | reverse complement strand
TCCATGGCCGGTTTGTACCCTCCGATTCCCTCCTGCAACAAATGAAACATTCCTGAAATCCGATTGATACGGACGTCCACGATACTGCACTCAACGCCTGCGGGGCATTCAACGCAAATTTTGATTATCGAGGACATGACATGAACAAACGTTTGATTTCGGCGCCGAAAAAAACCTTGGCTTTGGCGATCGGTTCAATTCTGTTGACCACATCGACCGGTGTCGGGGCTACCGACAAAGCCTGGGGTTGCGGCTCGGGTTGGTGGAGTCAGAATTGCTGGTTGTCCAGCGTGGGCGGATTGGGTTACAGCGGGCAGCCGCAAAACGGCGATACCGTAACCATCGACAATCTGGGCGCGTCACATTTAACGGTGTCTTACTACAACGGCTTGTATCCGAACGCGGTGTTGTCGAGCCTGACGATAGGCGGCGCCAATGCCAACGCCACACTGAATCTGGGAGCCGGCGGTTACGCCACTCCGCTTGCGGTCGATCAGGAACGGATCGGCAATAACGGCTACATTGTTCACAGCGCGGGCACGCATACCGTCAACGAGTTGAGGCTGGAAAAAGCCGATGCGACGACCTACGACCGTTCCGGTATCGGCGGTTACGCGCTGTCCGGTTCCGGCGCGTTGGTGGCTACTCAGGGAGCGATAAACGGTACGCAAATGAACTTTGAGCAGTTTGGTGGCAGCAATAGCATCAGCGGCAATTTGCTGCTTAGCGAGGGCCACTACAATCTGGCCGCGGGTGGGCTAACCACCGGCAATACAAGGGTCGGACAACTTAAAATGGACGGCGCCTACGCGGTCAATCGCAGCGGCCATTTCAATCAAACCGGCGGCACCCACAACGTGGCCGGCACGCTCAACATCGGCGGCAGCTATACTACCGAGGACGGAAAGTACAACCGATCCGATTACGTCTTATCCGGCAACGGCGTGTTGCATACTGGCGAGACCGAAGTCGGTAGCGGCTTTACCAACACGCACGGTACGTTTTACCAGATGGGCGGCAGCCATCAAATCGAGGGAGGCCTGCAGATATTTGAAAGCGAATATTATATGGAGGCAGGCCAATTGATCGCCGATGCCGTCGGTGTCTACGGCGATTTTCAACAACTCGGCGGTAGCACGCAAATCAGCGGAAACGTAGGCGTGACCGGCAAAGACTCGATATACCAATTATCGGGCAATGCGATTCTGCACGACGGCAGCGTCAGTGTCGCCGCCGGCAGCGAGTTTCGGCAAACCGGCGGCGGCCACACTATCTCCGGGAGTTTGCAACTCAAGGCGGGCTATATGACCGCTCAGGGTACGACCACGATGGGCGGACGCTATCAATTCGACGGCGGTTCTTTGTCCAGCGCCGAGCTGATCATCGGCGACGGCGAGTCGTTGAACAACCTGACCCCAAAAGAAGCCGTTTTCGAACACAACGCCGGCCAATATCTGGTGGGCGTGGCCAGCATCGGCAGCAATGTCGCCGGCGGCAATCAAGGGCTTTACCGATTGAACGGCGGAGTGTTGAATGCCGACAGCGCCACCATCAACGCCAACGGCTTTCTGGTCACCGAGGGTGGCGATTTGCATGGCAATTACCTGCAAAACGGCACGTTTACCGTCAACCAGGCCGCCACTCTGACCGGCGGCATGACCTTGGGCGTTACTTCCGACAGCCGTTTGAACGCCAATTTGACTTTGAGCGGCCAGATGACGGTCAAGAACAACCTGCTGCGCGAACATGCCTTGTACGGCGACGGCGACTTGCTGATCGCCGGCGGCGGCGCCTTGCTCGGCAACGGCACGGTGGGCGTGGACATCGTCAACAGCGGCACCATCAAGGCCAAGGGCGGCAACTTGACGCTGGCCGGCAACAGCTTGAACAACAAAGGCTTGCTCAGCAACGCCGCCGGCGCCAATCTATTCGTCGATAGCACCAGCTTTATCAACGCTGGCAACATCCAGGCCAATGCCGGCGGTTCGGTGGTGATCGACAAAATCGTCAACAACAGCGCTGGCCATCAGATCAGCCTGCAAGGCGGCACGCTGGAAGTCGCCAAGCTGGTCAACAAAACCGGCGCGACTCTGAGCGGCTTCGGCAATCTGGTGGGTTCGGTGCAAAACAACGGCAATATCGACTTTTACGGCCCGACCAATTTGATCGGCAATCTGTATAACGACGCGACGATGCTGGTGCGCAACAACCAGACCCTGATCACCGGCCACACCATCAACAACGGCACCATTCAAACTCTGAAGGGCACGGTGATTTTCGAGGGCGGCCTGACCAACAACGGCGCCTACATCAGCGACCCGTCCGACAACTATTTCACCGACCTGACCATCACCGACATCGGCTATCTGGTCGGCGAAACCGGCGACCGTTTCATCCTGACCGGCGACTTCGTCAACCACAGCCAGCAAGCCAGTCTGTGGAACACCAACGCCGCCAGCCTGTTATTCACCGGCCTGGGTACCCAGCAACTGTACCTGACCGGCAGCGATTTTGGCGCCAATGCCAACGGTTACCTGAACAACTACGCCTGGAGCGACTTGCAAATCGGCAGCGGCGCCAATCTGGCGCTGTTCGACGGCAACGACCAAGACGGCGGCGCGTTTTACACCGGCCTGATCATCGGCGCTATCTTGAACGGAGGCGAAGTCGGCAACATCGCCGGCAACGGCTACAACATCTATTACAACGTCGGATTGGCAGGCAACGCCTACCTGAGCGGACTGAGCTACGACCTGCAAAACGGCGGCCGATTGATAGGCCTGACCTCGGTGCCGCTGCCGGCTTCGGCTTGGTTGATGTTGACTTCGGTATTGAGCATGCTGTTCATGCAGCGCCGCCGCCAGGCCGAGTAAGCTTTGGCGTCTGGCTGGGCGCCGATGGGCTTGGAGCGGCGTATCAATCGAATGCGATACCTCGAAACAATTGAAACAAAAAAGCCCGATTTTGAAATCGGATTGAAACGCCGCATCCCTAGACTAACAACATCGTTTTTACGGCACTTAGGATATGGTTACAAATAACTTCCCTGTTTCGGATTACAAGGATTTTCCCGTTCGTCCTGAGCAAAGTAAGCGCCCTTCGGGCGCATGGCGTTAACAAGAAACATGGAAAGGCTGCTGTTGAAATTT
>JAQTYP010000467.1 GCA_028688235.1 Methylomonas sp. | reverse complement strand
TCCGGCGCCAACCGAGTCAGATTGACGCCGAAGTTTTGCAGACCGAACAAATCACCTAACGGCCGCTTTTCCCGGCCTTCCAATCGGGCGCCATGCGCGTCCAAAATGGCTTGCGGATATAGGGATTTTCTGGTGCGCGGCGGCACTTGATCCGCTACGGCGGCAATTGGGAACGTTGACTCAGTCATTGAGAATAATCCAAAAAGGGTTAAAAAATGCAAGCTTAGTCGACAAACGGCGCGCAGATAAAATCGATGTCGCCGTAATCGCAACCGCACTGACCCAGCAGCGCGGTAATTTGACCGCGATGGTGGGTTTTGTGAATCAACAATGTGGTCAACATGCTGGCCACGGCCAGATTTCTATCTTGCCCAGTGGACAGGCTACGGAAGGCGATGCGACGTTGCAAGGCGTCTCCGTTCAAGCCTTGAATCCAATCCAGCAAAACTTGGTCGCAATCGGTTTGCACCGCCCGCAATTCGCCAAAATCGGTGTAAAGCGCCAAATCCAAGCGTTGGTATGGCACCGGGTGACCACCTTGTAAGCGGGCCAGCCAAACGCGGTCGCCCAACAGCAAATGGTTCCAGGTGCCGTGGATGGAATGAAAAAATACGCCCCTATCCTGTTTGCGTTCGGCATCCGCCAAGGTTGCGCAAGCGTCGTACAGACGCTGATTGACCCATTGGCTGTAACGGGCCTGCAACACTAAATTTTCCAGAAAATTCATCTTTCGCCTCCGCACTCTTGGTCTCTGGTTCGCTGAAAGGCCTGTTGCAATTCGCGAAACTCCGGTCCGGGGCAACTAGGCAATGATCGGCAATCAATACTGGCAACCGGAATCAGTTCCGCGCCGGTGCCGGTCAAGAAACATTCGTCGGCGGCATACAGGTCGTAAACGCCGAGCGGCTGCACCCGCACCTTAATGCCGGCCGCGTCCGCCAAGGCCAGAATCATTTCGCGAGTGATGCCTTCCAGTGCACCTTCGCTGCATGGCGGCGTCAACAGGCAAGCGTTCCGCACGATAAAGATATTATCCGCGGTACCTTCGGCTACACGGCCTTGCGCATTCAGCAACACGGCTTCGTCGACGCCGGCATGGTTGGCTTCGATTTTGGCCAGAATATGGTTCAAATAATTCAGACTTTTGATGCGCGGATCCAGGCCATCGACCGGCAGACGGCGCACCGAGGAGACAATCAGTCGCGCGCCCTGCTCCCGACTGGCTTGATCGACCATGCACAGTTGATCGGCAATGACGATGACGTTCGGCTGCGAACAGCCCTTAGGATTCAAGCCCAGCGAACCCGGACCGCGTGTCACCATCAGGCGGATATAGCCGTCGTCGTCGGCAAATGCGTCGATCAGCCGTTCGATGACGGCCGTCAATTCTTCATTAGAGCGCGGTATTGCCAGCGCAATCGCCCGCGCCGACATCTGCAGCCTCTGCAAATGCCGTTGCAGACCGAAGGCCCGGCGCTTGTAAAAGCGTATGCCTTCGAATACACCGTCGCCATATAGCAAACCGTGGTCGTTGACCGGGATACAAGCTTGTTCGGCAGGCATAAGTTCGCCGTTCAGCCAGCACAAGGCTTTTTCGTTCATATCGTTTTCCTCAAAAAAGTAGCTATAGCCATTTTGGTTATCAGCGCTTACGTCCTACCATTACGCAACTCACTACAATCAGAGCCGTGGCAAGTTGCAGGGGTTGGAGGGATTCACCCATCAACGTTGCGCCGGCCACCATGGTCAAAAATGGTTGCAACAGCTGTAATTGGCCGATACGGGCGGTACCGCCCAGGGATAACCCTCTGTACCAAGCGCAAAAAGCCAAGTACATACTCACTACACTGACATAAGCAAACCCCGACCAACTAAGCCAGCCGACTTGGTTGAAACTCGCCGGCGCCGCCATCACCACCCAGGGCAGCAATAGCGGCGTTGCGGCCAGTAACGCCCAACTGATGGTCTGCCAAGCGCCCAATTCTTTCGTTAAACGAGCCCCTTCCGTATAGCCGAAAGCAGCACACAATACGGCCGCCAGCAGATACAAATCGGCGGTTTGCAGGGTACCGGCTCCCGATAAAGCCACGAAAACCAGGATCGCCATGCTGCCGACCGTGGTGGCTAACCAAAATCGCCGCGATGGACGTTCACCTGACAGCCTCACCCCAACCAGGCGGTAAATAAAGGCGCCAATCCGACAATGACCGCAGCGTGAATGGCGGAAACGCTTTGCATGGCCAAGGCCGATAACAGCGGAAAACCGATCACCACACCGGTCGCCGTCGCACCCAGCCTCAGCCATTCACGCTTGCTAGGTAGCCGGGCATTGACCGTCAAAAGCGCCACCGCCGCCAATATCGAAGCCGCCACTGCCCGGCCAAGCCCGACAAACACCGGATCGAGATCCATCACTGCCAAGCGGGTAGCCGGCAACGTCAGACTAAAGCCAACGATGCCAAGCATACCCGACAGATAAGCGCGTCTGACCGCTGCTGCATTTTGAGTTGTCGTCGATAGTTTATGCACAAAGCTCTCCCCTGACGACGGTTTTGGCTTGACCCAACAACCGCACTCTGTCTCCCAGCAATTCCATTCCAACCTCACCACCTCTGGCCGAAGCCTGATAGGCGGTCAGTTGCGCTTTCCCGAGGCCCTTTCCCCAATAAGGACCGAGACTGCAATGCGCGGAACCGGTTACCGGATCTTCCGGTATGCCTACCGCCGGCGCAAAAAACCGAGACACAAAGTCCCAGCGCGAATCGGCCGCCGCGGCCGCTGTAACAGCGACACCCCGTGCCGTCAACCGACGAATAAGGTCCAAATCGGGATTCAGGCTAACCACGGTTTGTGCATCCCGCAACACCAGAATCAAGTGAGCTCCGGCACGTAACGCGGCCGTGGTTTGCGCATCGATTGCGGCATCGAAAGCCGCGGACAATTCGACCGGCTCCGCGATAAAGCCGGGGAAATCCAGACTGATTGCAGTACCTACAGCGGTTGCGGTCAAAATACCGCTACGGGTGCGGAAGTTCATAGGGCCATTGGCCACTGCCAATTCATGCCGCAACACATGCGCGGCAGCCAAGGTGGCATGGCCGCACAAATCGACTTCCGTGGTCGGGGTAAACCAGCGCAACGACCACAAATCCGCATCC
>JAQTYP010000466.1 GCA_028688235.1 Methylomonas sp. | reverse complement strand
TGCATAGCGAACCGGCTGTCGTAAAACGCGTGTTGCAAGCCGGCGCCTCGGGATTTATCACTAAGGACGGCTCCTCTCACGACTTGTTGGAGGCGATTCGGAAAGTGGCATCCGGCCGGCGCCACGTTGCGCCGGATTTGGCGGAGGAAATACTCTTCTCGACGGTGTCGACTCAATCTGCGGCGCCGTTCGAAAGGCTAAGCAAGCGCGAATGTATTGTGCTGCAAATGTTGACTCAAGGGCATTCGCTAAACCAGATCGCGGAAAAATTGCACCTCAGTAACAAAACAATCAGCTCGCACAAGACCAATTTGATGGAAAAATTGCAAGTCGATAATTTTGCGGATCTGGTGAGGTACGCGATAGCCCATGGGCTACATGTCTAAGAAAACGACCTGGGAATGAACATGAAGGCTCGGCGTCGCCCCGGCAAATGAAAGCGTTCTGGAGGACGACGCCCCCATCGCGACGAGGGCGTCGCTCCTTGAGAAGCCTTTCATATGACTAGCCTTCATGACCGTTAGGTTAAGTTGGTAGCCGGTTTTTCCGTTCACCGATGGAATGGCAATCCGAAGTCGGCAACTGAACTAAAATGTTCGTGATTTTCGTGTCTTTCTGGGCGATAGGGGGGATGTGTATGTGGAAAAATTTGAGCATCAAACTGAAATTGACGGCGGGGTTCGGTAGTGTCGTGTTGCTGATCGCCATGTTGGGCATGGTCGCCGGCACGCGGCTGATTGCCATAGACGAGGAGCTGGACGCTTACGAGGCTATAACCTTGAAAAAGCGCGAAGCGTTGACGGATGGTTTGCAAGATTTTGCGAGCGGTGTGCATTACTTCAAGAATTTTGTGCTGCGCGGCGGCGATTACGCCGGCAAATTCGAGAAGGCGATGGCGGATATCGAGAGCGATGCCGCCGAGTATCGCGATGCCGGCCGGATAGGCGACGACGAGAGCCGTTGGCTCGCCCAAATCGGCGAAGGTGCTCGAAGCTACCGCAAAGCCATGGAAGAAGCCAAAAGCCTGGCAGCGGCCGGCAAGACCTCGAACGAAATCGACAGGGCGATCAAAGGCGCCGATAAGGCCTTGAACGAAGCCCTGCTTGCCTTGCTGGAGGTCAACGCCAATCAAACCCAGTCGTCCTTATCCACGATGATGGCGGCCATCCACGATAGCCTACATTGGGTTACGTTCTTGGCGATATTCATCGTTGCGGTCAGTGCGTTGGCGGGTTGGGCGGTCGGCCGTTCCATCACCCGGCCGCTGGCCCGCATCATGGCCGCCACCGATGCGATGTCCAACGGCGATATGTCGGCCAATTTAAAGAGCGATGCCAACGACGAAATCGGCCGGTTAATGGCCTGCATGGGCCACATGCAAGCTACGGTCGGCGGCCTATTGGCCGACGTCGCGCACTTGATCGAGGCTGCGTCTGCCGGCGATCTGAACGTCAGAGCCGATCCCGCACAATACCGGGGTGATTTTGGCAAATTGCTTTGCGGTATCAATGCGACCGTCGACAATCTGGTGACCCCGTTACGCCGAACCGCCGATTATGTCGGACGCATCGCCAAGGGCGAAATTCCGGAAACCATCGTATGCGAGCAACACGGCGAATACCGGCAGATGTGCGACAGCCTCAACGCTTTGATCGCTACGATGAATTACCTGCGGCGAGAAACCCGGCAGGTCATCAAGGCCGTAGAGTGCGGCGAGCTCGACAGGCGCGCCGACGCCGACGGCTTGCAGGGTGATTGGCGGGAGCTGGTGGCCGGCGTCAACCGTATCGTGGAAGGCATAGTCGAGCCGCTGGAAGAAGTGGCCGGCGTGCTGAAATTGGTCGAGCGGGGCGACCTGACCCGTAAAATGCAGGGTAACTATCGAGGTAGATTCGGCGATTTCAAAGACTCGGTCAACGCTACCGTGCAAAAGCTTTCCGAGACCATAGCCGACGTGGTCGAGGCGGCCGATTTACTCGATAACGCCTCCAAACAAATCGGAACCGCTTCGCTCGGCTTGTCCAAGGCCTCCAACGAACAAGCCACCAGCGTCGAGGAAACGAGTTCTGCAATAGAGCAAATGGCGGCCAGCATCAACCAGAACAGCGAAAACGCCAAAATCACCGACGGCATCGCGGCCAAGGCCAGCAAGGAAGCGGTCGAGGGCGGGGAGGCCGTCAAGCAAACCGTCGAAGCAATGAAGGCTATTGCCGGGAAAATAGCCATCATCGACGACATCGCCTACCAGACCAACATGCTGGCTCTGAATGCCGCGATCGAGGCGGCGCGGGCCGGAGACCACGGCAAGGGCTTCGCGGTGGTGGCGGCCGAGGTGCGCAAGCTCGCCGAGCGTAGCGGGATTGCCGCTCAAGAGATAGGGGCGCTGGCGGAAACCAGCGTCGCCACCGCAGTCGGGGCCGGGAATTTTTTGAACGAAATCGTTCCAGGCATCGCCAAGACGTCCAGTCTGGTGCAGGAAATCACCGCCGGATCGGCGGAACAAGCGGCCGGCGTCAACCAGATTAACGCTGCAATGAATCAACTAAACCAGATTACCCAGCAAAATGCGTCGGCGGGCGAGCAATTGGCGGCGACCGCCGAGGAATTGACCAATCAAACCCGCTCGTTGCACGAGTTGATGGGCTTTTTCAACTTCGAGGTCCGCGCCGAAAACGAAAACAGCGAGATCGATCTGGATTCGGCGATCGAGGCTCACGGTGCATGGAAGCATAAGCTGAGCCATGCCGCGCTGCACAAGGAAAAACTGGACAGCGACACGATAAGCCGCGACGATTGTTGCAAGCTCGGCCTGTGGCTGCACGATGGGGCGTCGCCCGAATACCGGCAACTGAACAGCTTTCGGCAGTGCATGGGTAAACACGCCGATTTCCATGTCGAGGCCGGCAAGGCCGCCGAATTGATCAACCAGCAGCGTTACGGCACGCTGGATGCGCTATTGGGCAAAAATAGCCGATTTTCCGCGGTTTCCGTAGAGGTCGTCGCGGCGATACAGACGCTTAAGCGAGATATCGCGAGATAAGAAAATACAGGCTACCAACTTAAGCCGGGACAGTCAGAGGTTAAGCCGTTCGTTGTGAGAAAAGTCGAACCATGAATGGCTTAACCGCTCACCCTTCGACAAGCTCTCAAGAAACAGCTTAGTTAAG
>JAQTYP010000465.1 GCA_028688235.1 Methylomonas sp. | reverse complement strand
CCCGGATTCAAGGTCAGCGTGCCGTTGCCGGTATCCAGTGGAAACGCAAAACCGCCGAGGACCTGCTGACCGAGTTGTTGGCCATCCCGCCCCGCAGCCTGAATCGCATCGGCCCAAGAAACGCCAAATGGTGTCCAGGCCATGGTCACGCACAATACGGCAGCCAGACATTGAGTTGAGCGTGATTGAGATCTAAAACACTGACTCATTAAGCCCCCTAGAATAGACAACAGTCCTGCCAACGCCACAGCAGGTAGAGATGATCTTCACCCGGCCCTGGATAGGTGCGTCCCGCGCCCCAGTTGAACGTGGTTTCGCCAATGGCGTGATTCGACTCGGTTTCAGCGACCGGATAAAACATCGATAGCCGGTATTGGGATTTGGGAATGAAGGGATAGATGTAACCTCCGCATAAGGCATCGTTACCCGAGGTTTTCCAGGCTAAACCACGCCGATGCAAGGACGCCGTTGCCCGTGTCGCTAACAAACTGGTGATGCGTGGATCGGTGCCATAACTGGTCGGCGAGATGCCGGATAAAGGGTACATATGGCCCCAAGCCCCTGCACACCAGAACAAGGCATCCAGCGGATTACCGGTAGCGGCCGCCGCGGCATCGGCGACACAGGCCGATATCGCCACCGGATTGGCAAACAACGCCGTTTCCGGGCTGGTAAAAAACGCCAGCAAATCGTTGTTCCAGGTGGGATCGAGCTCCGACACATACAGCAAATCGAAATCTCGGTAGCCATCGCTGTTGCAATGGCCATCCCAGAACAGATCCAGCAGAATGGTCAGCGGAAAGGCAAAATAGTGATAATTGAAGAACGACATCTCGCTGGCATCGAAGTCGGCCTTGCCGGTGGTGGCGATCAAACGCACATTGGAGGCACTGAACTTATGCCCGCCCAACGCCGGCGAGCACCAGGGATTGCGGACGATCTCGATCAACCGGGCCGGATTCCAAAGACCCAGGGTCATGCCCAGTTCCGGAATCCCCATCGGATCGGTGCAGAAGCAAAACTTCTCGTCGGTGGCGATACTGGGAACGTTGCTGCCACCCAGCGACGCCCCGGCCGCGCGAATCGGAAACAGACAACTCCAGCAAATATCGGTGATCAGTTTTCCGGACCACAGTTCGGCGTCCGAGCACAATGGATCGATGCTATTCGTGGTGGTCTCAGCATAGAGCGGGGTTGTCTGCATCAGCAAACAGACCAACACCCAAGGGAAAACGAACCGCTTCATGATCGTTCCCCCAATGTGGCCGGCAGTTTTCGTTCATGAACCAGCAGACGATTGCCGGACTGTTCGACGACAGCCGGCACATGCTGTAATTGAAAGCGGCTGCGGACATCCGGCGTCAGCAGATACACGGGTGACTTCAACCGCGTTTCCAGGTTTTTGAGGCTGTCCCACCCGGACTGACGCGGCAATTGCGTGACCAGATACATCACTCGAGCTTGTTTGTCCTGGCAGGACAACTGCTGAATCAGTTCGACTTGAGCCGGCACCGTGGCATCGAATACCATCAGGCATAAGCCAAACGGTATTTTGTCCAACGGGTTAACGGCTTGTCCGGCTCGGACAATCAATTGACCATTGGGCGCTGACAGATCGCGCGGGGCGGTGATGGTCAGATCCACGCTTCGGTCATGATCGGCCTGCGCAACCGGCAATACTTCAAATGTTTGCTGTTGCCAAAATCGAGCAATGGCCTGTTGCTGCTTTTGCTTCCAGTCGATGGCCGCCAACCGGCGTTTGATCTCTTCGAGCAAGTCGATTTCGGTAATTTCGCCAACATCGCCCAAGGCGCCCAAATCACCTTGCTTTCCGGCTTTGAGCTGTTCGTCCAGCCAGGACAGGCTGCTGACCCCGCGAACGTGCAAACGGGATTTGCCTTCTTGCTCAACGACGATCTCCGGTACCGATGCCACTGACCAGCGCTGAAAACGGGTAGGATCGATGATGATATTGGGCAGCGGCTCGATGCCCTTCAGCAAGCGTTTGAGGTCGGCCATGAATGCCGGTAACTTTTGGCCGGGTTTGGGGCCGCGAAACACTAGCAACACATCCTCTCGGCCTGCGGCCTCTTCGAAAATACTTTTTAATGCGGTATCGCCAAGTGAAAATGAAACAAACAATAGTGTCCGTAGTTTGTTCGAAGGCGTTGTCGGCAGGCCGCTTGCCAATTTTGTAGATCTTGTCGATAGTGCCTCCGCTTGGATCGCTTGTGATCCTTCCAAAACTTGTTGGGCCTGGCGTTTGATGTCCCATTGTTCAGGCTGACCGTTCAACCAGTCGGGTCGAGCCTGGCCTTCCAGGGCTTGCAAGATGGCCTGAGAGCGTTCCAGCCAGGCTTCTTCAGCTTGAATCGTTTGCACACTGAACCAACAGAGCAAACAGACCACCGATTGACGCCAAGGACGCTGTGACCGATCAAAACAACGCATAGGCCCGTCCAATCACTTGGTGGTCGTAGACATAGCCCCAGTAGCGCGAATCAAAGCTTTTGTCAGTTTGCCCCGTGACCCAATAGGCGGCCGGCGGGATAGTTTCATGGCGTTTGAAGGAGGAGGGGGCTTTGTTCAGTTTTTCCGAGAGTGGCAATCCGTCGATGATCCGTTCACCGTTGATCGTGGTGTGCTGCGGATCGACATGGACGGTATCGCCCGTGACGCCGGCGGCGATTTTGACGATGATCTGACCATCCTTGAAAAAAGGTGCCATCCGCTCGGCACGAAAGGCAATCAAGTCGCCTCGCCAGATGTCCTTGTTGTGCGTGTCGATCAGATACACCCATTTGTCCGGCAGACAGCGATCGACTTGATCGTCGCCGCCGATCAGAAAGCGTTGACCGAAATAGCGTTCAACGGCCAATACCAGCAACAAAATCGGCATCGCTTTCAATAGAAAGCGGCTCAAACTTAGCCGATTGGCATAGGGCGACGAAGGCGAATGGGATCGTGGTTTATTCATCGGCTTAGTTTCCGGCTTGCCGAACATAGACATCCGCCGGCGCGGCGACCACCGCCGTCGAATCGATGACCAGATAACCCGCGTCACTGAGTTTCTTGGCCTGGCTCTGCCAGTCATCGACGATTTTGGCCATTTGCTCCTGGCTGGCGTTGGGCGGTATCGATTGAATCAGCTTGGAGCGATCGAGCACG
>JAQTYP010000043.1 GCA_028688235.1 Methylomonas sp. | reverse complement strand
CCTTGATCGATGAGATCAGCATAGGCATGGGCGTATTCAAAACTGCCGATACGGGAAGTTGGGAAGATCAATTGCACGAAGGCGTCAGGCGCTTGCAAGAGATGAAGCAACAATGGCGTGACAAAGCAAGCAAGGCGGTATCGCAGTCCTCGGTGGAGGAAGGCGATGTCGAATTGTTTTAGTGAATGCCGAGCAAACTAACAGGGGGCGTAATGACGGTCGAGTCTAAAGGGGACGAAGGCGTTTTGAAAATCAAAGTAACAGGACGCTTTGATTTTAATGTGCATAAAGAGTTTAGAGAGGCTACGGAAAAGGTTGTGGCCGGCATACATAAAATCGAGGTCGATCTATCGGGCACCGATTACCTCGACAGTTCCGCGTTGGGCATGCTGTTGTTGCTGCGGGACAAGGTCTCCGGCGATAGAAACGCGGTAGCGATCACCGGAGCGGCTAAAGACGTCAAAAAAATCCTGGAAATCGCCAATTTCGATAAATTATTTATATTGTCGTAGATTTCATCTTTTATGCGCCTTATGCGTCTGCTGACGCCAGTCGGCGCATTCGCTCCGCCTCTCCCGTAACGCCGATGAGTAAACAAACCAACTTTTCCAATCTCGATTTCGTGCGGGATTTTTTTCACCGATTTTTGCCCAATTCCCAAGTCGTCGCGCTGGCGATCAGCTTGATTGTCGGTTCGCTGTTGATAGTCGGTTTGTCCGGGTTATTGATGCCGGTGTTCGCTTCCATCGTGTTGGCCTATTTGCTGGAAGGGTTGGTGGCAAAGCTGGAGCGGCGATGGATGCCGCGGCTAATGGCCGTGTATGTGGTGTTTTTTGCCTTCCTGACCGCCCTGGGTTTCATACTGTTCGTGCTGGTGCCTATGGTTTCCGAGCAAACCGTGCAATTGGTACAACGAATACCCGAGATGATAGCCAGCGCTCAGGACGAGATCATGCGTTTGCCCGAGGTCTATCCGGAATTGATTTCCCAGGCCAGAATCAGGGAGATCATGTTTTCGATACAACAGGATTTATTGAAATACGGCCAAAACATCATTTCCGGATCGGCGCAATCGTTTGCCGGTTTGTTGGCGGCGGTCATTTATCTATTCCTGGTGCCGATGATGTTGTTCTTTTTCATGAAGGACAAGGACTTGCTGATCGGTTGGTTCTCCCAGTTTTTTCCGCGGGATATGACCTTGACCCTGCGGGTATGGCAGGAAGTCGACCTGCAATTAGCCAATTACGTCAGGGGCAAGTTTCTCGAGGTGTTCATCCTGTGGTCGGTCAGTTACTTGACGTTTGCGCTGCTAGGCTTGAATTACGCGATGTTGTTGGCGGTGCTGATGGGCTTGCAGGTGGTCATTCCCTATGTCGGAGCGACTTTGGTGACTTTCCCAGTGTTGGGCGTGGCTTATGTGCAGTGGGGCATGGGCGGCGGCAACGATTTCATGTATGTGTTGATCGCCTATTCCATTATTCAAGCCATAGACGGCGTCGTACTGGTGCCGCTGTTATTTTCCGAAGCCGTCAACCTGCATCCGATCGCGATTATCGTCGCCATCTTGTTTTTCGGCGGCTTATGGGGCTTTTGGGGCGTGTTTTTCGCGATACCGCTGGCCACGCTGGTTAAGGCGGTGTTAACCGCGTGGCCGCGAAGTGGACGAGATATGGAGTTAGCCAATTGATGCCAATAAAAGGCCGCGCGGTTTAATAAAACGGGATGGGATCGCTGCTTTTAGGCAATAGGCCACCCGCGCCTTTTCTGGTCAACGAACTGTCTAAACCCAGCTCGCAATAATCCTGATCGAGTTCGTTAAAATCGAACTGGGGCGTGCCGAGGTTGGCTAAGATTCCGCTTAGATTTAATTGCGGCGAAGTGACGTTGACCGTGCCGGCAATTCCTGTTTGCGATGCCGCCTGAATCACGTTGAGGCCGCTGAAGGGGAGCCAGAGTATGGGTGTCGTTCCTCCCAGAAGTAATGTGCTGCTGCTGGGAATGAGCGCGGCTACTTTCGAACTAATGTCGCCGCCATTACCGCTGGCTGCATTCGCTTGGACGATACCATTGGTCATGACCAATATGTCGCTGGTTACATTGATATTGCCTCCGTTGCCGAAGGCATTTTGTACCGTAGTGACGAAGCCCGAATCCGTTAAATAAATCAGTTCGCCACCGTTGACGATAATCGTTCCTCCATTGCCCGTGTTGGCTGCGGTGCTGACAAATGAAGGGTCCATCGTCAGCCAGTGAGAAAAGTCTATCCGGACATGGCCTGCGTCGACGTTACCGCGCGAAGTAGTCGTAATGTAGCTGTCTTTTAAATCGATATCCCTGGAACTGACGCTAACCGAGCCAGGAAGGACGTTGATAGGCGATTCCACAACGGCGGCATTTTCCAGGCTGATTTTGCTTTGACTGCTTAACTTTACGCTGTCCGTTGCCGTGATATTAACATTGCCGGTGTGGCCCGTAGAAGTCGGATAGGCTTCCGCCCAGATTTTGGCGTTGTTTAAAGTCAGGGTTGACGCATCGATATCGATGCTTCCACTGGTGCCAGTCCCTGCCGTATTGGTATTGATTTGCCCATTGACTATGTCTATCCCTTGGGTGACCGTGGTCGAGATGCTTCCGGCATTTCCCCTTTCCCCCGAGGAATTCGAAAATATGCCCGTCGTGAAAGGTTTTTCTTCGCCACTGATCTTTATGGCGCCGGCTTTAATGATTAAGTTTCCGGCATCATTTAGGCCAGAGCCATTGCTGCTGCTAATGCTTGCCCCATTCAATATTTCCAATAGTCCTTTTGATTCGATGCTAATGTCGCCGGCATGACCGCTGGCGAAAAGAGAATCGGTAGAAATCCCCCTGTTTTCCAGAAAAGGGCTACCTGTTCCATCTAGTTTCAGGCTGTTGGCAATAATTTTAATATTGCCGGCATCTCCAGCGTCGATAGTGTCGGTAGTAATTTCACCTTTATTCAAAACTGCTATTTTTCCGCCAGACGCAATCGATATGTTTCCGGAGTTTCCCGTTCCAGTCGTATTCGAAGAAATTCCGGAAGATCGGTCACTATATCCGGAATCGATGACCATGCTACCGGCATCGACAACGATATCGCCGCCTTGTCCCATGCCATGAGTGTTCGAGTTAATTGCCCCGCCATTAACTATTTCTACGGGACCTGTGATGGCTATGCTTATCTGGCTAATGTTTTGGTTATCGAAGCCTTCGGAATCGATGCCTGTCAGTTCTCCGTCTATCCGTAATGCCGCCGCCTCGACGGTGATGTTTCCGGAGTTTCTCAAGCTATTACTGCTGGCGGAAATGTTGCCGCCATTCAGGATTTCCATGCCTTCGTTAACCCGGATAACGATATCGCCCGCTTTCCCATTGGTGTCGACTGCTTCTTGGGCCGTTATGCCTGTATAAGCTTCGGTCGATATCTCCGTGCTATTGTTCGCGTCTTGCCCATCGAGTTGTAATGCATTTGCTCTAATCGTTATCGAGCCCGCGTTGCCGTAACTATTTATGGATTGCGTGGTAATGTCCGCTCCACCCAGTAATCGTAAAGTACCGCTCGATTCGATCGTAATTTGTCCGGCGTGGCCATGGGCTGGATTGAAATTTTCGTCGTAGAGGGTATCGGAACCGATATAGCTGTCGTTTTTTAAGGTCAAGTCGCCATTCGTTGTTTTAATGGCTATATTTCCTGCATCGCCGTGTGACCAAGCCTCTGACCTTATATAGCTCGAATTGTCTATGTCAATATTATCGGCGCTAATATTGATCGAAGCCGCCGAGCCGGAATTTTCGGCGCCTGCTGCAATTTTGGTGTTATTATCGATGACCAAGTTTTCTGCAAGAATATTCACTCGTGGTAGGTTGCCTGCATCGATTTCGCCGGTATTGTTAGCAAACAAATCACTCCAATTGACAATAATAACACCGCCTTGTAATACAAGATTTCCAGCGCCATTGCCGCTCACGTTAAGCGTACTCGAATCGATAGCCATAAAGCCGCGCGCAAAACTTGCCAATCCGTTAATAGGTACTTCTTCGCGGTCATTACCAACGGCAAGCAAACGGATTTCTCCGCCGCTAGCCTTTAGATAAGCGTATTGGTTGGGTGAGCTATTAACCAATAGCTCGCCGGCGCTTATCTCTAATGTCTGTCCGGGCTTGACCGCGACATTGGCACCGTTTATCGCAATTAATCCGTTATTTTCCGTTGATGTTCCGAGAAACCCAAAAGCAGCGGGTGGCTCTGAAGACAATGTGCTGTTTTGGCTGATATCGGCGTAAAACGTTCCACTATTGTTTTGGAAGTCAATTTTGTCCGCCGTGCTGACATGGAAACTACCGGGAACGTCGAAGGAAGCATTTGGGCCAAAACTGACGCCATGGGGATTGATAAAGTAGAAATCGGCGTTGGGAATGGATGAGCGCAATGAGCCGTCTATCTCGCTGGGTGCAGGGCCGGTTACGCGGGAAATGACGTTTTGCAAGGCATCGCTGCCGGTAAAGTCGACCGTCTGGCCGGTGGCGATATTGAACGTCGAAAAGCTGTGGAACAAATTCGATCCAACAGTGGTTCCTAGGTTTTGCGGGATTTCGATATAGGAACCGCTCAAGGCCTGGGCCACCCCCATGCTACCATCGGTGGCGATACCGTCGGCCAATGCCATGGGCAAAAACAGACTTGCCCATGAGTGAACAATAACGCACGACCCAAAAATCGTTTCGGCTCTTACCTTCATAGTTACCCCTCGGGACCGGACTTTAATTGGCGTTCAAGTTGGCTAATAGAACAACAACTGCTCGCTGCTTTTAGGCGGTAGGCCTCCGGTTCCTCTTCTTGTCAGGGAACTGCCCGTACCTAACTCGCAATAATCCTGGTTAATGGCATGGCTATCGAATTGAGGCCCGCCCAAATTGGCCAAGACACCGCTAAGATTCAACTGCGGCGAGGTGACATTGATCGTACCGGCGACTCCCTGTTCGGATACCGCTTGAAGCACATTTAAACCACTGAAAGGCAACCATTCGATAGATGAAGCCCAACCGAGCAGCAGGGTATTGCTGCTCGGAATCAGGGCACCGATAGCCAGCGTGATATCTCCGCCATTACCACTCACCGCATTGGCCTCGATGATGCCGGTGTCCATGACGAGCATGTCGCAGGTCACCGCTATCTTGCCGCCGTTGCCAAAGGCGCTATATACCGAGGTGGTGAAACCTGAGTCTTTCAGAAAAATCAATTCACCCCCGGCTATGCTGATTCCTCCGCCGTTACCGGAGTTGGCTTGAGTGCTGATGACCGAAGGGTCCATATTCAGCCCATGGGAGAATGTGACGCTGATATTTCCGGCGGCGACATCGCCGGTGGACGCCGTAATGATAAAACTATTGTTTAAGTCGATGTCCGGAGCGGAGACGGTAATGCTACCTGGCGTGATCAACGCCGAAAGGTCTGGACCGAGCTCGGCTTCGTTATGGATAGTGATGGTTCCATAATTGAGATGTAACCATTCGGACGCGGTGATGTCGATGTTCCCTGTTTTCCCGCCGGAGGTAATGCCTGAAGAAACAGCCGAAATCATACTTTCATTTGAAATGCCCATGCGCCTCGTTTGGAGGATTACATCTCCCGCTCGTTGGCTCCCAAAACTGCTGGCATGAATGCCGCCGCCTCCTTTGGTATCGATATCGCTTGTTGCCGTTATCGCTATATCTCCCCCCGCGCCGCTGCCGGGTAAGCCGGGCGACGAGATCCAGGTTTCTCCGTTCCAGAACCAGTCTTTGGTGGTAAGCGATGAGGAGCTGACGCCGGTGAAGATTGGGCTCCCGGTGCCGTCGATGAAAAGTTGTTGCGTATTTATCTTAATGTTGCCGGCGTTGCCCAGAAAGGGTGAGTATGAGCTGGAACTAATGCTGCCTCCGTTAACAATCTTAAATTGGGACGCGACGAGCAAGTTGATTTCACCGGCATCACCCGAGGCAAACATTGAGCTCTCGCTGCCGATACCGGAAGCGGAGTTTTGGCCGTCTATGCTTAAGCTGTTCGCTGTAATGTTGATATTGCCGGCGTTTTCCGTTCCATTGGTACTCGCATTGATGCTGCCGCCAGCCATGATCTCCATTTTGTCGGTGACCGTTACATCGATATCGCCACCCGCACCGCTGCCTGGTATTTTGGGTAACGAAACCCAGGTGGTTCCATCCCAATATCTGTCCGGCCTGTTGGCTATGCTGCTAATTCCCGCGCTAGCTGATCCGGTACTCCCTGCTTGACCAATGGCGAGTCGACCCGCATTTACCGTAATGTGACCGGCGTCGCCGAGAAAATACGAGAAAGCGCTGGAACTGATGATACCTCCGCGGGTTAGCGTCAGTTGTTCCGCTACATCGATGTCAATGTTGCCAGCGTTACCGGTAGCTGCATCCAGGCTTTCACTGCCTATGCCCGTCACGAGGTTCGAATCCTGTCCATCTACATTTAAGTCGTTGACCGAAACGCGGATGTTGCCGGCATTTTTCGTTCCATTGGTACTCGCAATGATGCTTCCTCCCGCCATGACCTCCATTTTGTCGGTTACTATTACATCGATATCGCCACCCGCACCACTGCCGGGTATTTCGGGTGACGTAATAACCAGGCTGCTTCCATCCCAATATCTGTCCGGCCAACTGGCTATGCTGAGAATTCCTGTATGCGCTGACGTGGTAGTTTCTCCTGGGCCGATGATGAGCCGACCCGCAGTCACCGTAATGTTTCCTGCATCACCGAGACGATATGAGGACGTGCTGGAGCTGATGAGGCCTCCGCGGGTTAGCGTCAGTTGTTCTGCTACATCGATGGCTATGTTGCCGGCGTTACCGGTAGCTGCATTCAGGCTTTCACTGCCTATGCCGGTTGCGAGGTTGGAATCCTGTCCATCTATGGTCAAGTTGGTGGCTTTGACGGAGAGGTTGCCGGCATTGCCGATTTCAGATGTGCTGGCGCGAATTTGTCCACCTCTGAGTATTTCCAAATTGCCGTTAACCGTGATGACAATATCTCCACTATCTCCTGTCGATGTCGTTATCAGGTTGGAAGCTTCCGAGCTGACGAAACTGTTATCGAGCAATTTCATATCGCTTGCAACATCGATAACAATGTTTCCAGATCTGCCGGAATTAAATGCGGTAGACCAGATGGCTGAGTGATCAATACTCAGCGAGTTAGCACGAATATCGATAATTTCTGAAGATATCGAATCTTCAGAGCCTGTATTCCCAATGGCGATGGCGCTTCCGTTACGTAACGTGACATCGTTTCCCCAAAGTCCGATACGGCCGCCGCCTTCGCCCGATGCACCGGTTCCTGCGAAATCGAATAAGATGTTCCCGCCACGACCGGCTACTGGGCTCTCGATTGGCAGGGAAAGATGATTTTCTTGCGACCGGGCCAATGTTACCGTCCCCGCCCCCTGCAAGGCCACTAAGCGGGTTTCACCTGCCGGGGTTAGCAGTTGAGCGCCATCTTCGATGACGATGTTACCTGAAACCAAATCTAAGATTTGGCTGCCGCCGGTGTCGGTAGAACCTATCGGATGGCTAGTAACGTTGCCGTCGCCTTTGATATTGATCAGGCCGTTGTTTTCGATCGATGTTCCAAGAAAACCAAAAGCCGTTGGTGCTTCGGCAGACAAGGTACTCGCCTGATTGCTGTCCGCGTAAAAAACGCCTCCGTTTTGAAACTCGATCTTGTCCGCCGTGCTGACATGGAAACTACCCGTGACATCGACAGAAGCATTCGAACCGAAGCTGATACCATGAGGATTGATAAAGTAGAAATCGGCGTTGGGAATGGAAGACCGCAATGAGCCGTCTATCGCGCTGGGTGTAGGGCCGGTCACGCGGGAAATGACGTTTTGCAAGGCATCGCTGCCGGTAAAGTCGACCATCTGGCCTGTGGCGATGTTGAACTCGGAGAAACTGTGGAACAAATTCGATCCAACAGTGGTTCCGAGGTCTTGCGGGATTTCGATATAGGCGCCGCTCAAGGCCTGGGCCGCCCCCATGCTGCCATCGGTGGCGATGCCGTCCGCCAGTGCCATAGGCAAAAACAGACTGGCCCAGGAGTAAGCAATAACGCTCGACCAAAAAATCGCTTCGGTTTTAAAAGTCATAGTCTCTCCGGCGAGAGCGGCCTTCGATCGACTTGAAAGTTTTCATAGCCAATTTCCAACCAGGATGAACGGTGACCAATAATAAGGGTTGGCTGATTCGGCTTGTTCGAGCAGGGCTATTTGTGCCTGGCGAAGTGCTTGGGCTTTACTGGTGCCGGGAGTCGCGAGTGCCTTGTAAAATTCGGTCATAAGGCGCGAGGCGGCTTGGTCATTGACCGGCCACAAGCTGCCCAAGGCGCTACGGACCTTGGCTTTAATCGCGATTCCGCTCAAGCCCAAGGGAGAGCGATCGTCACCCTCGGCCGTCTGGCAGGCGCTGAGCGTCAGGAGCTCTACCGGTTGCTTGGCGAATTTATTCAAGCTGAGCAGGCGTTCCAGATCGTTTAGGTTAATCACGTCATCATAGGCCATGATAAAGCTGGTATCCGCGCTTTTGCCAAAAACACCGTGGGAAGCGATATGGACTACCGAATAAGGTTCCTGTAAGGCCTGCCGATTGAATCTGTCCACCGTAAAGTCTTCATTCATCAGGAGGGTGTTGGGAATCAGTTGATGCAGGCCTGCCATTTCTTCGGCGACGCCTGGCAAATTTAGCTTTTCCTGTAGTTTTTGGCGAAATGCCGAGTCTTTCAGTAATCTTTCCACCTCAAGTTGGCGGGTGAGGTTGGGCGATTCATCGATCAGCTCTAAATCGACCGGCAAGGCGCGGCTTTGAACGGCGTTTTCGGTTTGCGAGCCGGTGTCTGCCGATGACGACATGGCCTTCAGGAAGCCTGCGGGCAAATTATCGATGACAGGCCCGGGCTCGCTGATGCCCGCCAGTAATATTTTTTGACTGTATTGTTGTAGCGGGGCCGTTTCTATCAAAGATAGGCCGGGAGAAATCACCGTGGCGTAATTTTCGATTAAATAATGCTTGCCGTCGTATAAAGCGGCAGGCGGAATCAGGCGTAATACGCCATCCGGGACCATGACCAGGGTGTGAACCTGATGTTGTCGTAGCCAGGGTTCGATGGGCGATATAAGCCATTGATATAATTGATAGGAGATGGGTTTGTCATCGTCCATGTCGCTGTGTAACTTTTTCGCCAAGCGCCAGACCGTACTCTGCAGATCCTTGGCAGTCACGGGCTGTGAAAACTGTTGAATTTCACCGCCTATACTGACCAGTAACTCCAGTCTGTCAGCGAGCAGGATAGGATACAGAACGGCTGTTTGAGGTTCGATGGCTTCCAAAAGAGCGTTCTTGTTGCTGCGTACACTGCAACGGCCACCCAGATAATCTTCCAGCTCGGATTGCTTGATGAGTTCGACCGTCTCTCTGGCGCGACGCAATGATTGGTTTTTTTGCTCGCCGCTCTGTTGTCTGGCTTGTTGCAATAATAAATCCGCCAAGCCGAGGTAAATTGGTTCCAGGGTTGCTCGAAAAGAAGATTGGCCGTGGGTATATTCGACAGGGATGTCCTGCCGTATCGATTCTATGTGTTCAACCGCCAATTGATAGGCTGATAGCGCCTGATCCGTCCGGTGCAAATGGTTAAATAAACGGCCTTGTCGCCATTCCAGCTGAAGTAGCAGATCGCGTGCGTTTACGCGCTTGGCAAATTGAATGGCCTGCTGATTTAATATCGATGCGTCTTCCATGCGTTGTTGATCCTCGTACAATTGGGCGAGGCCATCCAGGCTTTCGGCGGAAAGGCGGGGGTGTTGGTTGCCGGCATCTTGCCTTGCTTGTTCGAAACTCTCATAGGCGAGTCTCGATCCGCCGGTGTTCAGATGTTTTGCTTGGGAGCCGAGATTGATCAGATATCGGGCGCGCTGAGCAGGGTCGGTGAGTGGGCGGATGAGTTCGCGAATGGCTAAAAGTTCGGGTAATTTTTCATCGGCCGATAGTAGATCGAACTGATTGAGACGAATGCCGATGCTAAGGTCTTGATCGTTAGAGGCCAAGGCCAGCGCCTCGGTAAACAAGCGTTTGGCGTCGCCGGCTAACCCTCTGTTTTTACGAATGGTGGCCAACGTGGCCGTCCAGCGGGCACGTTGTTGGGGACTGCCTGCGTTGATCTCTAAGGCTTGGAGCAAGAAGTTTTCTGCCTGATCGGAATGGTGCATTTGGTAGTGAGCCAAGCCTAGCAGGCCGTTGACTTGGGCCTTTTGCGCGGGGTCGGTGGCTTTGAGCTGAGCGGAGTGCAGGTCATCCAGAGCCAAATTATATTGCCCCTGAATCAGACGATTTTGGGCCTGGTCAAAAAGACTGGTAAAGCTGTCGCTTCCGCCAAAAGCAATGCGGCTTACCAGTAATAGGCCTATGATCAGAACGCGCGGATACATGATACGGTCCTTTTGATTGGGTAAATGAACGGCAAGTCGGATTGTTTATTTCGTTAGGCTGCTCATTGCTACGAGTTAAGATGATTTTTAGAACACATCCCAGCGGGCTTGGAAATGCAGGCCATCATCCTGTATGTCGGTCCGTTGATCCGGTTGGGGCCTGTTTAGCGCGTAACCGTAAAATAAATCGATCTTGACAGGTTTGAATTGCCACTCGAACCCCAAGCCTATCGAATAAAGGTCGGATGACTTTTCGCCATGGTTCCAGGCTCTGCCATAATCGAAAAATGGAATCAGCGTTAATCTATGTTCGGCATTGGGGTCGTTATCGCCTATCAATGGGTAATGGAGTTCCGTGCTTAGGTTGTATCCCTGATCGCGAACCAATCGGTTTTCACGATACCCCCGTACGGTGTTCATGCCGCCAATCGCGATTCTCTCCAGTGGTAATAAAGGCTCGTCGCTAAACTGAGCGTTACCGCGAAATATGAATTGAGCGCCGTTTTCCATGAAGCGCCTGGCATATTGGGCTTGTCCCAGCCAGGCGAAGAACTCGCTATCGGGGTATTGCGAATACAGTCTTTGAAATTGGGCCGGCACAGGCTTTTCGGGAGTCGCCCCAAGGGCATTCATACCCACCGAAAACGTGGAACGAAATACGAGTGCGTGGTTGTCCCAGCGTTGGCTGTAAGTCTGAAATAGCCGCCAAACCGTTGCTTGATTACGGCCGGTTTCCTCGCCGGGTACGAACGAAAAGGCTTGATCCAGTAGAAAGGTTTTGTTTTCTCGTACGGTGAGTAACACGCCTAAATTTAGCTGTCTACGCAGAGTCCTGATCAATGGATGAACCAGCCCGCCTTCGAGGCTGTGGACTTGGCTCTCGATATCTATGTTGCGGATGGGTTCCTCTAACACCGCCGAGTTGCCCTCGTCGAAATGAAAAAAGGCTAGCGTCCCGGCATCGTTAACCGGCAGACTAAGCCCTCCGGTATAACGCTTGGAGCCATCGCTGGTAAGAAAGGTAAAGTCGATCGCATCGCCTAAACCGGTCAGATTTCGAACTAATCCGGACACGCCGAAGGCTTCCCCGCCTATGGAGGGTGGGCGTTGGTTGTTCCCCAAAAAACTGAGTTGATAGGGTTTTGCACGCGTGACGTCGACGTCTAAAATGCTGTGTCCAGCGTGTTCACCGGGCAATATGCGGCCATTCATGCGGGCTATGAGGGGATCGGATAGCAGTAACTGATATTTTTCTTGCAGAGTTTGCAGATTGAAGGGTTCATCCACATCGTTCTTCAGCCGATTGATGACATAGCCCTCGCGCAGTCGTTCCAATCCTTTTACTCTGATTTCGTCGAGACGCCCTTCGATGATTTCTATGGTTAAATCGCCGTCTTTATAGGCGTCGGGGGTAATGACGGCACCAGAGTTGATGAAGCCGTTATCGATATAAAGCCGGGTCAGCTTTATCCTCAGTTGTTCCAGGTCGCCGACTGAAACGTCGCGCTGTTCGTAAGGACGTACCAAGGGGCGCAAATCTTCTTCTGAAAACACGCTATTACCCTGAAGTTTAATATGCCTGATCGGCAATATACGGGGTTCGACGGTCCGCAGGATGTCTTCAGGAATCGGAGGCAGGCTAAAATCCTCAGGCGGTTTGGCGGGCAAATATTCGGTAGGTGGTAATGGGGTGGCGCTCGGCCTGTCAGTAGAACCCGCATCGTTTACACCCGAAGCCGTTTGGGCAAAACCGAGCAATAGAAAGGCCGATTGCAAGAGGTGACGTGGTTTCAGACGTCTCGATTTAACCATTGTATTCAAGCTCCAGAAAATCGACAGAGCGGTGTGCTTGCCGGTTGTTTGCATGAATGTCGGGCTTCTTGCATTGACTGGGCTAATGATGTTAATTCTTGCCATAGAACTCACGTGGATCGTCATTTATTTTGCAGCCAGCAGGCATAAAGCCGAATTTTCGAACGCAGAGAAAATTCGCGCGAGAAAATTGTTGTGGCTGATGAGTTTGGGGAGTAAGGCTAGTAATTAAGGCGTGGTTTGTATAGTGCACGATGCCCGAAAAATCGTCAAACGAATTGTAGGTTACCGACTTAAACCGGGATAGTTGGCGGTTAAGCCGTTCGTTCAGAGCGAACGGGAGTTAGAATGTTTTTTAGATCATAGGGTGCAGTACGACGATATGGCCGTGGCCGAACAATAGTGATGTAGCGCGGCCGCCAAGGCCGTGACTCATGTAGCCGTGCTACACTGTTTTTCCGTCTTCCCCGTTCTCAAGGGTTAATGCTTATGTGCCGTATCAATCCCCGCGTCGATTTCGCCTTTAAAAAACTGTTCGGCAGCGAAGAAAACAAGGATTTACTGATTTCGTTGATCAATGCCGTCGTTTCCGACGATCAGCAAGTCAGTGACATCGAATTGAAAAATCCCTATAACCTGGCCGATTACCAGGCCGGCAAGATGTCGATTCTGGACATCAAAGCCAAGACTGCTC
>JAQTYP010000464.1 GCA_028688235.1 Methylomonas sp. | reverse complement strand
AACTTATCGATGATCACGCAGGACAAGGCATCGCCGCGTACGTCCACACCCTCCCAAAAACTGGCGGTCGCCAGCAGTACCGCGTTGCCCAATTCCTTGAACTGATCGAGCAACACGCCTTTGGATTTGCTACCCTGCACCAATAGCGGATGGGCAATCCGGCCTTCCAAGAGTTGCGCCGCACGCTGCAGGGCTTTATGACTGGTGAACAGAAAAAACGCCCGCCCCTTGCTGGCCTCCAGCACAGGCAATGCAAATTCGATGATTTTATCGGTGAATTCGGGATCGCTGGGCTGCGGCAAGCCCTTGGGATGATAAAACAAGGCCTGATTGGGATAATCGAAAGGACTTTCCCAGCTCCGGCTCTGCGCGCCGTTCAAACCCAGGCTACGGGAAAAATGCGCGAAATTATTTGCCACACTCAATGTCGCCGACGTGAAAATCCAGGTCGCCTTGTGCCTGGCCATGAAACCTCGAAACTCCTTGGCAATATCCAGCGGGGTGCGACTCAACGCGAAGGATTTGCTATAGGTCTCGTACCATTTGATCCATTGTCCGTCCTTGTCGTTGATCAGGGTTTCCAGTTGCATGTCCAGCGCTTCGGCCCTGTCGAAACAGGACTCCAGGCCCTTGCTGCGCACCGAAGCCTTTTCCAATTGATCGGTCAAGCGAGCCAGTTGCTTTTGCAAGGATTCCAACGCGCCGGCGATTTTCGGGTTGGATTCGATGTCCTGCCATTCGCCGCGTCTCAGTTCCAGCCCAAACGCCAGACGCATATCCTTGACCTCGATTTGCAAGTCTTCGCAGGCCGTGCGCAGGTCCGGCATGTCCTTGGCGTCGGTGAAATATTCCGCCAGCGTATCGTCGGCCAGATCGGTCAACTGCTTGCCACTAATCGTGACACCCAGAAAATTGGATGCGGTATCGGCCAATTGGTGAGCTTCGTCTATGATGACCACCTCGGCGTCCGGCAATAACTCGCCGAAACCGGTCTCGCGTATCGACCAGTCCGCGCACAGCAAATGATGATTGACCACGACGATGTCGGATTCCTGCGCCTGCTTGCGTGCCTTGGTCAGAAAACAATCGGCGTAATCCGGACAATCCTGTCCCAGGCAATTGTCTATGGTCGATGTTGCATGAAACCAGACCGGGTCGCCGTCGTGCACATCGGCCACTTCCGAAACATCCCCGGTTTTGGTGCGATGGGACCAAGCCTTGATTTGCGCCAGCGCCGCCGCGTCTTCCTTGCTGTAGCCGAAAGCCGAATTCAAGGCCAGTTCCAAACGATAGCTACACAAATAATTGGCCCGGCCTTTCAGCAGACTGGCCTTAAACGGCGTACGGCTAAGAACCTTGCGGATCAGCGGCAAATCCTTGTTGAACAACTGATCCTGCAGGTTCTTGGTGCCGGTGGACACGATGACTTTCTTGCGCGACAGAATCGCAGGAATCAGATAGGCGAAAGTCTTGCCTGTGCCGGTACCGGCTTCGGCGACCAGATTTTGCCTCTGAGCAATGGCCTCGGCGATGTTTTCTGCCATTTCGATTTGTGCCGCGCGCGGCAAGTAGCCATCTATGATTTCGGCCAACGCGCCATCGTCGCCAAATATTTCAGCCAGATTAGCCATTTAACTTAACTATCGGCCGAAAAAGCCTTCCGCCTTGGCTTTGGCTTCCTTTGCGCCTTGATAGTTTTGTTGCATGCGTCTGGCTTCCGCAATCAATAGCCAGCTTTTGCGTTTCAGATCCAGGTTGTTCCCTGCCAATAAGGCCGCCTTGCCGGCCAATTCCTCGGCCAATTGCGGCTTAGCTTGCTTGATCCTGAGTTGAGCCAGCTTGTAGGTCAAGGCTGGATTGCGCGAATCGATACGCAACGCGCGTTCCGTCGCCATTACCGCGGTATCGAGATCGCCCGCGGCACGGTTTCGATCGGCCTCGCTCAGCAGCGCAATCACCGCTGGCGAGGAACCTGCAGGCAGGGCTACATCCTCGATCGCAACAGCCGGCATAACCGGCACCACGGGAGCGGGAGCAGCCAATGGAGCAATACCCTGTACCATGCTACCCGTCATGGCCGTCGTGGTCGCCGGCACACCGGCCGCCACGCCTGGCACTTCGACCGGCGGCGCCAAAGGATCGATCTTGAATGCGGGTACGCTGGGCTCGACTTTAAATGTGCTTTTGCCGTCATCGATCGCGTAGGTCTTGGTTTCAGGCACTTGTTTTTTTACAACCGGCGGCGCCGGCTTTTTAGCGGGCGGTTTTGGCGGCGCGGGTGGCTTAGGCGTGACCGCTTTGGCAATCGGAGCGGGCTGCCGCTCGGGAGCGGTACTACAGCCTGCCGCCAGTAAAAACAAGGGCAAGCAGATTAATAAGGGCTTATTTTTCATCAACGACTTCGGTTTTCATACTAAATTTTTAAAACAATTCGATTCCACCTTGCCGGCTATATTCCTTAGCCGCTTCGGCGGCCAAGGCCAAAGCCTCTTCTATGCTTTTACCTTGGTGTATCGCATCGAACATGATCTTTTCCGACTCCATCGTATAACGCCCCCTGATTTCTCCCTGAAATTTATACCATTCCGCCGGATTATAGAGGCGGGCTGGCGTATCGATGATGGCGGACAAGCCTTTAAGGCCGATGGATACATGCTGAAGACATTGCTGCAGCCTATCGTAAAACTGAAATGCCACAATCGACGAGTGGATCAACGATTGGGTCGAAATGCAACGAGACAAGGCCTTATCGCGCTGTTCGCTGGGCTCCAACGTCATCAGGATATCTTGAATGGCGTTCATGTCTTCCACCATTTGCGCGAAAGAACCGGTCAACACCGAGACCGACTCGTCGCCCTCCTTCATGCTGCCCTCGACTTGCGCCACCGATACCGCCAGCAACTTTATGGTTTCCCTGATTTGGCTCCAGTCCAAATCCGGATGAGCCGATCCTGAATATGTCATAACAGACACCATACCGCTTAATTTTTAGAAACAACCAATAACCGAAAAAATGAAAGTTTTTTCGGCTACCAACTTAAGCCGGGACAGTCAGAGGTTAAGCCGTTCGTGGTGAGAAAAGTCGAACCATGAATGGCTTAACCGCTCACCCTTCGACAAGCTCAGGACGAACGGTTAAGCCTCCCTCTTTGTCCCGTTTTAAACGAGAAGCC
>JAQTYP010000463.1 GCA_028688235.1 Methylomonas sp. | reverse complement strand
CATGAACAATACATCGGTCAGCACGTTGGTTTCGATTTGCGGGATGTTGACGGCTTCGGTTTTTTGATAGATGCAGCCGCGCATGCAGTCGTTGCAAATCCGGTGGCCGGTGCCGGGGCACATCGGGTTGTCGATGATGATCATCGCCAACGCGCCGATATTGTCGCCCTGGCGTTTGACCAGGTGCATCTCGGAGATTTTTTCCTCCAATGGGCAACCCGTCATCAACGAACCCAAGTGGTTGGCCTTGAAGGTGCCGTCTTTCTTGTTCTTGATGCCTTTCGAGCAGGAGTCGTTGTCGCGGTCGTGACAGTAAATGCAGTGGTCGACTTCGTACAAGGCCTGGCGTTGTTTGAAACGTTTGTCGGTCAACGCGAAACCGTCGCGGCGACGGTGATGATGTTCGTCGCAGGCCCAGGCATCGTAGCCGTCTTGCGCGACGCTGTCGTGTTCGACCAGATTGTCCAGATCGGTTTTTTCGGCGATCTTAAAGCTCAGCCATTTGGCGACGACGGCTTGCAGTTCCGGGACCAGCTTGGCCGCGAAGCTCCAGCGGCAGACGATGTCCAGCAAGCCGGCGATCAGTGATGCCGGGCTATCGTAGCTGATATTCAGTATAGGAGATTCGCCGATTTGGCTTTTCAATACCGCGACATCGGCGTCGCTCAAGTTCTCTTGTTTCGATAAGCGCCATAGCTCGGCGCCCAGTTGACCTACAGCTAGTTCGGGATCGACGTTGTAGAGGGCTTGTTTTCCGGTCGCGGCCAACAACGCATCCAATTGGGCGCATAAAGCGGCGATGTCCCAGCCTTCTAGGGTTTGGCCTTTGAAAAGTTTGCTCAGGTTGCCGATAATTTCGGTCCGGTAAACAAAGACCGCATCGAACTCACCGCGAATTTGTTCGATTTGTTGCTCGCGTACGTCGCCGACGTTGAACAATCGGGCGACAAACGTGCCGACCAACGGCGCCAATTTGACCAATAACTCGGAAATCTCCTCAGGCTTCAACCCTTCGCCGCCGCAGGCACGATAGGCGGCAATTTCGTCGAACAAGGCCGCATCGTGTTGGCGCACCGATTGGTCGAATATTGTTAGCAAGTCATCTAGGCGCTTGGCATCGTAAAGATCTTTGTATTCGAAACCCGGTACACCGAGGGTTAGTTGGGTAAATTGGCTGGGATTGATCTGCTGTGTCATCAAGTTATTCCGTTAGTCGTCGCTTGTGAGGTATTTGAAATTCGTTTGCTTAGGGTAATTCGTCCAGGACGTTTTCCTTTTGGGTTACCATCAGGTCGTCTTTGTTTAAGCCCAGCGCCAGCGCGAGGGCGCTGGCGACATATATCGATGAATAGGTGCCGATTACTACGCCTATCAGCATCGCGATCGCAAAACCGTGTATGGTTTTACCGCCCAGCAGTACCAAGGCCAATACAGTCAGAAAGACCGTGAAGGAGGTCAGGATGGTACGCCCCAAGGTTTCGTTCAGTGCACTATTGGTGATTTCTTCGACCGAAGTTTGGCGGCTGAAGCGGAAGGTTTCCCTAATGCGGTCGTACACGACGATAGTGTCGTTGATCGAATAACCGATGATGGCCAATATCGCCGATAACACTGTCATGTCGAATTCCCAGCCGAATACCGAGAAAAAGCCGACCGTAATGACGGAGTCGTGAATCAAAGCCAAAACCGCGCCGACCGAAAACTTCCATTCGAAGCGGATGCTGACGTAAATCATCACGCCGATGAAGGCGAACAGCAGGGCTAAGCCGCCGTCATCCAGCAATTCGTCGCCGACTTGGGGGCCGACGAATTCCACGCGGCGCATTTCGCCGGGTTGTACTTGACTGGCGTTGGCTGCTTCCAACACTTGTTGACTCAAATCCTGTTGTTTGACGTTATCGACGGGTTCCAGTCTTAACAAGACTTCTTCGGAGCTGCCGAAATGCTGGACGTTGGCATCGGTAAAGCCGCGCGCAGAAAGGGTTTCGCGCATTTTGTTCAAGTCGACCGACTGATTGAAGTGCATCTCGTAGACGCTGCCGCCGGTGAAGTCTATGCCCAGAGACAAACCGTTGACGAAGAACGATACCACTGAAATCAGAAGCAAAATGCTGGAAAAAATAAGGGCCAGCTTTCTTTTGCCGAGAAAATCAAGTTGTCGAATAGGTTTCATGCATAAATCCTAGGTAGTAATGGGGCGAGTTGCGGTGCAGTTATGCCCGAATGATAGGGCTGATATCTTTAAAAGCCGCAAATTGTACTATTTTCTCCAGAAAGTAGGAGTAAAAAGCACGACCAACGTAAAGACTTCCAGTCGCCCGAGCAGCATCGTGATTGCGCAAATCCACTTTTGAAAATCATTTAGGCTTGCATAATTCGTGGCGGGTCCTAGTTCATTGAGGCCGGGGCCCGCATTGTTGATGCAAGCGATGATACCGCTGAGCGAGGAAATAGGGTCCAATCCGGTAAATATTAAAGCAAAGGTCATGACGACTACCGAAATGAAATATTGGAATATGAAGGCCAATACCGCAAAGATAACCTTATTGGGGATAGGCGTGTTGCCTATGCGTATCGGATTGACGGCTCTTGGATGCAAAATGCTGAACATTTCTCGCTTTGCTTGTTTTAACATCAATAATGCGCGGAACATTTTGATACCGCCGCCGGTGGAGCCTGTGCAAATGGTGATGCAGCTCAGAAACAGCATCCACCAGGGTACGAAGGGCGGCCATTTGTCGAAGTCGTCGTTGGCGAAACCGGCATCGGTCGCTATCGAGACCAGATTAAAACTGACATAGCGTAAATCGACAAAAATGTCGTCGTAGACGTTGAAATGTGCCAGATAGGCGGTGCAAAGTAAAATGCTGCCGGCGATTAGGCCCAGCATAGGCATCGTTTCCGGGTCGTCACGGTAAGCTGTGAGGCTACTTTTGTGCAATGCCGTATAATGGGTGGCAAAATTCACGGCGGCAATTAACATAAATACGGTAATAACCAGCTCTATCGCGGGCGAGTCGAAATGGCTGATACTGGCATCGTGAGTCGAAAAACCACCTAGCGACAAGGTCGAAAAGGCGTGGCAAACGGCATCGAGCCAACTCATGCCAGCTAGTTTCAAGCAAACTATGCACAGTAATGTGTAACCGGCATACACCAGCCAGAGCAAGCGAGCGGTTTCGGCAATT
>JAQTYP010000462.1 GCA_028688235.1 Methylomonas sp. | reverse complement strand
GGTGACCGGCCAGGGCTTGCCGCCGCAGGATGCCGGTTACGCCAATCCGGATAACCCGGTACCCAACCTAAGCTGGCAAACCTTGCGCATCGTGGTCCGGACCGCCAACGCGGCGCCGGATGTGCTTGGCGTGGAAGTCAATGGCCAGCCGGTGGCGGACCCCGGCCAGGCTAGCGCGCTCCGCCTCAACGCCACGGAAGGCGTGCCACTGTCGCTCGCGCTCTATGGCAGCGATGCCGATGCCGACCGTCTGGACTGGACGGCGAGCGGCTTGCCGCGCGGCATGGTCTTCACGCCGGCCAGTGACGGCAGCAAGGCCAATCTGGCCTGGACGCCGGATATCTTTGCCGCCCAGGACAGTAATACCGGTACGCCGGGTCTGTGGCGCTTCACGGTGACCGGCAGCGACGGTGCAGCCAGCTTTACGCGAACCGTGGAAATTGCCGTCGTCAACGTCAATCAAACACCGAAGATATTGCCGATGCCGCTGCAGTTGGTCAGCGAAGGCGATACATTGGGTTTCAACCTACTCGGCGCGGACGCCGACGGCGACGCCTTGCGCTACAGCTTGATTTACGACGAAAACACTCCCAGCGGCGTTTACTTCGACGGTGCTACGGGCTATTTCGAATGGACGCCAGATCAGACCGTGGTCGACAACCTGAACGGCGACAGCCAAGCCTTCGATTTAAGCTTCCAGATGAGCGACGGCCAGGAAACGGCGATACAGACCGTGCAGGTGCGCGTATTCGACGTCAACCGGGTGCCGCGGCTCGTCGTTAGCAATCACGCGATCGTGGTCGGCCAAACCCTGAGTCTGCCGATACAGCGGGCCAATATCGATCAACCGCAAGGCATTGCCGCGTACGACAACGACGGAGCTAAGCAAACCGCCGCGTTGAATTTCAGCTTTACCGGCTTGCCGGAAGGCGCTTATTACGATACGGCCGCCGAACGCCTGGTGTGGACGCCGGGCCCTGGACAAGTCGGCGACTTTACCGTTACCGCCATCGTCGGAGACGGCAAGAATCAAAGCCGCCAAACCCTGGTGCTGCGCGCCGTCGCGGAGGCTGAAGCCAACGCGCCGAAGATACTGATATCGACGACGCCCAGCTTCCCGGCACAGCCGGGCCAACTGGTGGTAGCCACGGTACGCGCCGACAGCTACAGCATGCTGCAAACCTTGAGCGTCGAAATGCGCGGCGCGGCGGTTGCCGGCAACGGCATGGCTGCCGACGCTTGGCAAACGGTAGCACTCGACGCCGCCGGCCGTATGCGATTTACGCCGACGGCGCCCGGCTTGGTCGAAATCCGCGTCACGGCGATCGACAGCGACGGTTTCAGCACTACTAAAACGCATACAGTGCGCGTCAATGATCCGGCCGACAACCATGCTCCGGTCATCGACTGGGTAGGACTGTTACAAGGGGCAGGTTCGAATAGCGCTCCCGTGGAAATCAACAGTACGCTGGAGCTTAAAGCCAACCTGCAAGAATTGCAGGCCATGGGCTATGCGCTGGCTATTTCCGAAGGCACCGGCACCCGCTGGCAAAACCTGTTGTCGCAGGATCAATCCGCCCAAAGCATCGACGGGGCTATCGATTTGGGACAGCTCGATCCTGAGCAATGGGCCAACGGCGTCTATGTGTTGCGTTTGAGCGCCTGGGATTTGGCCGGCAGAACCAGCGAAATCAGCGCCCGCATCCTGATAGCCGGCGAGCAAAAAACCATCGCGGCCGAGCAAACCACCGACGCCTTGTTCGATTTGGGCGGCCACGATTTTGCATTAAGCCGCAGCTTGGGCGTAGGCGATTTCGGCAACTGGCAAATCCCCGCGCTTGACTTTAGGCTCAGCCACGACCAGACGCCCGCCACAAACTCAGGTGGCATCGCCCCGTGGCAACAAGGCGCGCGGGTTTGGCTGCAAGTCCCGGCCAGTTTGGAACAAAGCGATGCGCCAATGCAGTATCTGAGCTTTACGCTGGATTTGGAAGCGCAAGCGCTGGGCCAACAAGCCGGCGCCCCCGTGGTCTACCATCCTGTATTGACCGGCAGCCAAGGCTGGACGCTGACTGCGCACAGCGGCGAAGGTGGGCAAGAAAACCTGCAACGCTTAGGCGCCAATCTTTACAGCCAGACCACCGGCCTGCCGTGGATTCCCGAAAGCTACACGCTCACCGACAGCCAAGGCAACCAATACCAGCTCGATGCTCAAGGCCGCCTGACCAGTGTTACCTTCGGCGACGGCGTGCAATGGCTGGTCAGCGACGCCGGCATCGCCGTGGTCGGAAGCTTGCGCAATCAACGTCTGGACTTCCTGCGCGACGACCAAGGCCATATCCAACGCATGACGGCTCATGTAGCCGAGGATACCAACCCCAACGCGACCGCCCAAACCTGGATCTACCGTTACGACAGCCAAGGCCGGCTGATTCTGGCTCGCGACATCAACGCCGCAGGCACCGGCACGCCCTACGGCTACGGCAACGAAGGCAAGCTTTTGACCGACGTCTTGACCGCCAACCTGAGCGCCGCCGCCAACTGGCTGGCCGCTCCGACGGCCAACCAATGGCAAGGCTCGTTGAACCAGGATCAAACCGCCAATATCGCCTTCAGCGTACGCGAAAGCGAACTGGTCAGCAGCGTTAAAACCCCCGGCGCTCAAGGTGCGGTCATCGTCGCCGTCGAACTGGTCGGCGGCGACGCCCAAATGGCTATCACCGGCGGTACGGAAATCAGCCGCCAAATACAAGGCAACGTCACCACCGTATTGCTGCGGGTCACCGAAGCCGAACTGAAGCTGATCCGCCTGCAAGGCAGCGGCAACGCCCAAATCAAAGTCAGCCTGGCAGGCGATTTGAACCGCGACGGCGCGGTCGACGGCTTGGATAGCGAAGCCTTCGCTAACCAAGGCGTCGATTTGAACGGCGACGGCAACATCGACGCTTACGACCGCCAAGTGCTGTACGCCAACTACGGCTGGCGCGCCAATCAGGCGCCGGTTGCCTTTGCCACGCTGCCCGATATCAATACTCACGCCGATCTGGCGAAAACCACGGTGCTGACCAACGTCGCGCAGGATCTGGAAGGCGACCAATTGTTCTGGCGCGTGCTGGGTGCGACCCACGGCACGGCCAAACTCGGCGCCGACGGTCAGACCCTGTTGTTCACGCCGGAAGAAGGTTACGCGGGGCCCGCCA
>JAQTYP010000461.1 GCA_028688235.1 Methylomonas sp. | reverse complement strand
GATTTTACAGCAACAGTCGTTTGAATTGTTATTGTTGGATATGGTTATGCCGGGGTTCAGTGGACTGGATTTGATCGGCCGTATTCGTAACGACGGTTTCACGGTGCCCATATTGGTATTCAGCATGCACCATGACGTATCTATCGTTTCTCGAGCAATCAAGGTCGGGGCCAACGGCTACCTAGGCAAAGGTGCGGCGACTAAGGAATTATTTGCCGCCATGAAAAAAACAGCGGAAGGCGGTCGATATATCGATGCCAAAATGGCCGAACTTCTGGTTTTCATGGAGGAAGGCATCAACGACGATGCGCGGCATAAACACTTGTCCAATCGTGAATTCGAAATATTCCGTTTGTTGACGGAAGGCCATAGCGTTAACCAGATAGCGGAAAGACTCAAAATTAGCAATAAAACGGTGAGTACCCACAAAGTTCATCTGCTCGAGAAAATGCGGGTGGGCAATACCGCCGATCTAATCAAATATTCCCTGCGGCATCGACTGTTCGAATGAACAGCAGGCGGCTCATGTGACATAGGAAATCCCCTATGCACTACTTCCATTTATCCTAGTAATAAAGCAGTGTAGCCCTATGGCTATATGGCTGATTTTTTGCCAATATTACCGGCGTTACGAATAGCATCAGCACTCACAACGCCGATTGCCGCAGTCGAGCTGCGATCGAGGAGGTAATATGTACGACATCAACAAATTGTTGGGAGGTATGGTCGGGCAAAAGCCTGGCTTGGTTAGTTCGAACACCAATGTCGTGGAGATTCCTCCAGCCAAAATTTCACAGCACCGGCTACGACAGCAATGCGCCGATGGCGATCGAGTTCAGGTTTTGCCGTGGCCTGGCAAGCCGTTTTCGCCGCTGGCTTTAATCATACCCTCCCCGCTTAGGGTGCTGCTGATCAGTGAAAATCCCAATGAGCGCAGAGCCTGTCGTAAGGTGTTTCGGCAATGTCGCGATTTTACCGTCGAACTAGTCGAGGCTATAGACGACGAAGCGGGTTTGTCTCTAGTGGATAAGGAAAACTTCGATTGTATTCTGCTGGATCATTGCCCGTCCGATATCGACTGCATCGAGTTCGATGGTAGACTCCGCAATATGGATGGACGGCTGCTGCCGGTATTGAACTTAGTTGCGCCCAGCCAGGCCAAGCAATGGCTAGTCCGAATCGATCCCAATACCCAAGACTATTTGCTTAAAGATGACGAAGGGTATTATCTCGAATGGCTTCCTGTCGCCATTCAACGTCTGCTGGCATGCCATCGCCTGACTCACGAAAAACGCCAAATGGAAACGATGTGTCGCACTTTGGAAGAGCATATTCCTGCCATCGTTTATATTGCATCTATACCAAGCGGCCATCAATTGTTGTACGTGAGTCGGCAACTGGAACGCCTGGGTTATAGCTGCGACTCGTGGTTATCCGATCCGGGTTTGCGATTTCGGTGCATTTTCGAAGAAGATCGTCCAAAGGTGGAGCAATTATTCGAGCGCAGTTGCGCTAGAGGAGAACCTTTTCGTTGCGAATATCGGATGCAGGGGCGTAACGGCAAGCTGCATTGGTTTTACGATGAAGCCATAGTCGTTAAGGGCCGAGACGACAAGCCGATGTTTTTTCATGGCGTCATGCAGGACATTACCGAGACGAAGGCCATGGAAAACGAATTAATGGAGCATCGATATTTTTTGGAACGTCGGATACATGCGTTTACCGAACAGCTGGAAAAACGGATTTTGATACTGGAGTCATGTAACAAGGCGCTTTGCAATCGACTCGAACGTGAGCTTATAAAGACTAAAGAATTGCGACAGATGGTGGCTGAGCAAAAAGCCGCCCTGCGCGATATTGGCGAGACGTCTTCAGGCGATCTAAATCATTGTTCTTGAAAATCATTTCAGACACGAAATGCACAAAATGATTCTTGAGTGATTGTCGAGCTCATGAGGCTGTGTTGTGGTTATGGCTAAGGAAATTCCTAATATTTGACAACCAATTCCGACATCAAAATCAGTAACAGCCGATAGTATTGATTCGCTTATTTTGTCAGGATATGAAACAGGCTTAACGGTTAAGATCATGCTCGGGGAGCGGATATGAATATCGATGACGCGTTGCAAACTTTCATCGTGGAAAGCCGCGATTTGTTGCAGGAAATGGAAGATATTCTGTTGCAATGCAAGCATTCGCAACTCGATCAGGAATTGGTCAACGCTCTGTTTCGGGCGACGCACACCATTAAGGGATCGGCGGGTTTATTCGGGCTGGATCACATCGTCAAATTTACCCATGCCGCCGAAAGCGCGCTGGACAAGGTGCGTTGCGTTGCGCTGAACTGAATTTGGATGCCGAGCTGGTGGCGATGTTATTGGAAAGCCGAGATCATATTTCGCTGCTGATTGCTCATGTGGCTTCGGGAAAACCGGAATCAACGGCGGACGTACATCAAAAGAGCCAGGAGCTAATAGATCGCCTAATGTCCCGTATCGAAAACGAACGGCAACAAGAACAGCCACTCGCTGTGTCGCCCCAGGAATCAGTTAACCAGTTAGATGATGATGCACCCAGTCAAGCTGGTCTTTGGCATTTGTCACTGCGTTTTGGGCACGGGGTATTACGCAACGGCATGGACCCACTGTCCATGATTCGTTACCTGGACAAGCTGGGTACCGTCGAGCATATCGTCACACTATCCGATAGCATGCCGCCGGCCAATCAAATGGATTCGGAAAACTGTTACCTCGGGTTCGAGATTGCTTTCAATAGCTCGGTTGATCAAGCGACTATCGACAGCGTTTTCGATTTTGTCCGCGAAGACAGTAAGATTCGCATCTTGCCCCCGCATAGTCCGTTGACGGCTTACCGGCGACTGATACAGGAATTACCGGAAGACGATGCTTATATTGCCGATATCTGGTCGAAATGCGGCACGTTGACTCAGGATGAGCTCGCTTGGATGTGGCGGTCCGGACAAAACGTCCTCGCCGATGACCAACGGGCATCGCCGCAGCCTGCGGAAGTGTCTGCAGCCCAGCAGCCGGATGTTGCCGACATGTCAAGATTACCGAAGGAGAACAAGGCTGCGGGCAATCACTTCATTAGAATCGATGCGGAAAAACTGGATCAACTGATCAATCTGGTCGGGGAACTGATCATTTACGGTGCAGGAACCAATCAACTGGCGCAAAACGCC
>JAQTYP010000042.1 GCA_028688235.1 Methylomonas sp. | reverse complement strand
TGGATTTCGCCCGGCGTCACCGAAAAATTGAAGGTCAAAAGTGGCGTGCCATTGGCCAAGATGATACTCATACCTTCTTCCGGCATATCATGCTCAAAGCGCTCGCCTACGCAAAGTTTTAGAAATTCCATAACGTCTGGTTAGATTAATCGCCCTTGTAGATGCCCTATCCCCTGTCTAGTATAGCGGACTGGAACAGATCAACTACAAAGGGAAGCAGACGTTCAGTGGTCGTTTAATTTAGGAAATATTAAAGTACGGTTACGACCCTTTGCGGTCGGCCGCGTTTCTCAAAACCGGCCTTCCAGAATCTGCCAACTGGAGGGCTACAAAGCAGTCATTAGCGACATCAGTCACCATTTCGTTATTCACGAACTGCTGCTGCATCTCGATTAACTGGACGTCCGTAAGCTGATGTTTTGCAAAACAACATGCGCCAAAACCGGATGTTATTGAATGCAGGTTTGGTGACAAATCTTTGCCGCCGCCAATGTGAACAAGGATAAATGTCTCGTTCAAACAAGCGTCCTCTCTGATAATCACGTTTTTCATTAGCTTTGAAAGCAATAATTGCACTCAGATTTATTGGGTTAGCCCTGAGTCGACAGTGCTTGTCAGCAAACCGGCCACTTTCAGAATATCCAGTTCAGCCTCGATTTCCGCCTGCATCAAATCCAAATGCGTCAATTCAGTTTCGGTCCGGGAACGTGAGGCGTCGAGCAGGTCCAACAAACTACCTTTACCAAGTCGATAGCTGGCTTCCCCCATCGCTTTAAGATCACTCAGTTTCCCCATTACTTCCTGTTCAAATTTAATGCGTGTAGCTCGGCGTTTGCTCAATTGGTCGACTGCGCGTTCCAAGGCACTGCGGGTTTGGGCATTCGCTAACCCTTTTGCTAAGATAGCCGCCTGTTTTTCAGCATTCGCGCGAGCCATGCCGCCTTGACCACGGTCGAAAATCGGCAGATCGACGGATACCCCGGCAAAGCTGGTGTTGCCGTAAGGTTTGTCGGTAAAAACGGAGCCGACTTGCAACGACGGAATAGGCCATCGTTCACGTTCGGCACGTTCCAATCCAGCATCTGCCGCCATTTCGCCTCGTCTTGCCGCCTCAAGCGCCGGGTTCAGATTGATGGCATCCGCCCAAAGCTTTTCAATATCGGTTGGCACATTCAGGTAGTCCAATTTGCCCGCCGCTTGTGGCTTCCAGCCGGATAAACCCAGTAAAACCCCTAACTCACCAGCGGAGGACGATAGATTATTACTGACCGTTTCAAGCCGGGTTTGTACCGCCTTGGTTTCGATTTCGATACGCAGTAAATCGTAGCGGCTGGCATTGCCGGCCCGAGCGCGTCCCAACACGATGTCGGCCAGATGCCCCATATATCGGGTGGTTTCATCCAGCACCGCGATTCGTTGTTTATCCGCAAGTTGCTTGACGAACAAACCCCATTCCTGGTGAATCAAATCGGCAAATTCGGCGTCAATGTCGGCGGCAGTCACTTCAACGTTTTTTTCCGCCGCTTCGACACGGGCGCCACGTTGCCCGGCAATCAGTACAGGCACCTCCAAAATAACTTGTTGTTGGACATTGCCGTCGTACATGGTGTTTTGTTGCGTTAACAGGTCGTAGCGACCGTAACTGATCCTGGGATTGGGCAGCACTCCAGCAGCCACCACTTCGGCATTGGCCGATTCGATACGTTGCCTCAAAGAGGCAAAATGAGGGCTCTTGTCGCGAGTAATGTCCATCAACTGCTGGATCGTGACCGTCTCAGGAAGCACCGTCAACTCCTGGGCAAGTGCCTTTGAAGAGTTGGAAACACCACTCACAATGCAAAAACAGACGGCTGGTAAGACAAGGTTTTTTTTCCAATTATGCTTTTTCATACTGATTCCTCCGATAGTTCATCCGCTTCTTCGGGGGTGATGAGCCGTTCCGGGGTGATGTAAGAGTAAATCACCGGCAACACCAGCATCGCGACGAAAAAGGTGGTGAACATGCCTCCGACGATAACTACTGCGAACGGTTGTTGCGTTTCACTGCCGATACCGGTTGAAACGGCCATCGGTAGCAAGCCGAGCAAGGCCAACATCGAAGCCATCAATACCGGTCGCAACCGGTCAGTTGCACCGTTCAGGATAGCCTCCATAACCGACAGCCCTTGCCGCCTGCGATCTTCAGTCGCGCTCAGCACGAGTAGACCCATCAACGACACTTGGCCCAGCAGAGCAATGAAACCAATCGCGGCGCTGACCGACAAGGGGATGCCGGCCAGCAATAGTACGAATGCGCCACCCGTCATGGCAAAGGGTGCGCAGAGCAGGATGGCCAAAGCGCTACGCGCGGACTGCAAGGCGCCGTATAACAAACCCAAGACGATCAGCACGGCAATCGGCACCACGACACCGAGTCTGGTCATCGCCCGTTGTTGGTTTTCGAACTCGCCGCCCCAGACCAGGAAATGTCCCTCGGGAAGCTCGATCGTGCCTTCGACGGCCTGCATCGCGTCATGCACCACTGAACCGAGGTCACGATTTTCCACGTTGAATTTTAAGGCGAGGAAGCGGCGATTGGCCTCGCGCTCAATAGAGGTGCGGCCGCGCTCGGTCGGCAAATCGGCGACTTCTCGTAGCGGAATTCGCGCGCCGGACGGCGTCGGTAGCAGCAAATTGCTTATTTGTTCGCTATCGCTGCGTTCGACACCCGGCAAAATTACCCGTACCGGCACGGGGCGTTCGTCTTGCCAAAGTTCGGTGACGACCTTGCCGGCCAGGCCGGTTTCAATCGTATCCTGAGCGGCATCGATGCTAATGCCTTGCCGGGCCAGCGCGGCGCGATTCAGCTTGATCTGTAATTGCGGCACAATCGACTCACGATAGAGATCCAGGTCGATGACGCCCGGAATCGGTTTGAGTCGGCTTTTAGCCTGCTCCAAAACGGCACGCATTTTTTCCAGCTCGTTACCGTAAATCTTTAATACCACCTTGCCGCGCACGCCGCTAACCGCTTCTTCGACGTTGTCCTTGATAGGTTGAGAGAAATTGAAACGCACGCCCGGTATGGCGGCCAATGAGTCGCGCATGGCATCCACCAAGGCGTCCTTGTGCCAACCCGGCCGCCATTGTTCGTGAGGTTTGAGATGGACGAAGGTTTCGCTCATGTTGACGCCTTCGTTGTCGGTGCCGTCCTCGGAGCGGCCTTGCTGACTGAGAATGCCTTTGACTTCCGGAAATGCCATTAGGCGCTGACGCATATCCAACAATACGTCTTGTCCCTTGGCGAGGGAGATACTGGCCGGCATTTCCACGAACACATGCACGTCGCCCTCATCCAGTTCCGGTAAAAACTCTGTGCCGAGAGAGCCCACCGCAACAGCGCCGGCCAACAGTAACCCGGCGGCAGCGGCTAACGTGGTATTTCGGCGAGCGAGTGCCGCGCTGAGAATGCGTTTGTAAGACCCTCGTAGACGAAGCAAAAATTCCGGTTCTTCGATCATGGCATGTTTGGGTTGAATCAATGCCGCGCAGAGCGCCGGCACCACCGTCATAGCAAATACCAAGCCGCCCACCAACGCAAAACTGTAGGTCAATGCCAAGGGTCGAAAAATACGTCCTTCAACCTGTTCCAGGGTGAAGACAGGGATCAGTGCGGCAATGATGATCAACATGGCATAAAAGGTCGGTTTGGCTACATCAAAGGCCGCATTGACAATCAAATGTACCATTTGTCGATGATTCGTGGGTTTTTGATGATTCGCCTGGTGGATGACGTTCTCAACCAGCACCACGGCGCCATCCAGTATGATGCCGAAATCGATCGCCCCCATGGAAATCAGGTTTGCCGGCAAGCCCAATTGGTAAAGCCCGGCAAACGCCACCAACAACGATAACGGGATCACGGCGGCCACGATCAGTGAGCCGCGGATACTGCGTAGGAATAGCCAGACTACGCCCACGACCAGCAAAAAGCCGTGTAGCAAATTGTCGTAAACCGTATGCAGAGTCTTGTCGACCAACTCGGTGCGATCCAGAAAGGGTACCAGTTTCATGCCGGCAGGCAGGATGCGGGTATTAAGCTCCTCGACTTTTTCATGTACGGCAGTCAATACCCGGGAAGGATTTTGTCCGCGACGCAGCAGCACGATACCTTCCACCGCTTCTTTCCGGTCGTCGATACCCACGGAACCTTGGCGGGGTGTGTAGGCTTGCACCAGGCGGGCCACATCGCCGACCGTCACCGGCGTGCCAGCTTCACTTTTCAGCAGGATTTTCTTCACGTCCTCGGCCGAACTCAGGTAGCCGACGCTGCGGATCACCATCTGCTGATCGCCATGGCGTAAAAAGCCGGCACCGACGTTGCGGTTGGCGCTGGCAATGGCTTGATTGACTTCATCCAGAGTCAGGCCAAATGAGTCGAGCCTGACGGGGTCGATTTCGACATGAAACTCCTTGTAATAACCGCCAAAGGTCATCACATCGGCCACGCCTTGTACCTGGCGCATCACGCGTGTGACGTTCCATTCCATTTCGGAACGCAGCTCATACAGGGAATGGCGATCGCTGACCACCATGAATTTGTAGATTTCCCCCAGCGGCGTGTAATCCGGGGCTAAAACAGGTTTGACGGCTTCAGGGAGCTCCGCGCCCGTCATGCGTTCGGTAATCAGCGTTCTGGAGTGAAAGCTGTCCACATCATCGGCAAAGGTGATTGTCACCAATGACAAGCCGAACAAACTTTGGCTGCGCATTTTCAGCATGCCGGGCGTGCCGTTGAGCACGCGTTCGAGCGGCACGGTGACTTGGCGCTCGACTTCTTCCGGCGCATAACCTGGCATCAGGCTTATCACGGTCACCTGGGTGTTGGTGACATCGGGATAGGCTTCTATCGGTGTTTCGATATAGGCATGAATACCGAACAAGGCGACGATACAGGTGACTACCATGGCGGCGATACGCCGATGCACACAGTATTCGATCAGGATTTTTAGCATGTAAGCCTCCTACAGCAGTAAAGAGGCTTCGCCGTCCAGCAGTAACGCACCGCTGACCACGACGCGTTCACCACCGGACAGGCCTTTTAGCACTGGCGTCATACCCTCGCGAGACTGACCCACGTGTACCGGTCGGGCTTCGAATACGTTGGCGGCGGTTTCCACATAGACGATGGTTTCGCGGCCATCCTTGATCAAAATCGCCGTGGTGGGCAGGATGATGCGGTTGGGCGTCGACGCTTCGATTGTCACCCTGGCGTACATGCCGGGCCGCAAGGGTATCTTCGGGTCATCGGGTTCGATAAATACCGAAGCCCGCCGCAGTTCGTTTTGGATGGCGGCACTTTCGGCCACCACATGGCCCAGTATCGGCTCGGGCAAAGATGCCAATTCGATAATCGCTTTGGCGCCCTTTTCCACCAACAGCAAATCTTTTTCGAATACGTCGGCAATCACCCAGGCGGCGGAGGGTTCGCCCAGATCGAACAGCGGCGCCCCAGGCTCAACCGCAGCGCCGGTGGAGACATGTGCCTTCAAAATCATGCTGTCCATCGGCGCCCGCACGATGACCTCGGCGGCAGAGCCGTCACCCAACAGTTTCAGAAAATCCCGGCTGCGCTCCAGTTCTGTCCGTGCTTGCTTGAGCTGGGTTTCGGCTTCCACCCGCTCAATCTCAAGCCCCACTCCAGTGCGCTGCATTTCCATTTGCCGCCGTAGATGATCCTCGGCACGAGCCAGTTCGGCGGCTGCACGCGCAAAATCCGAACGCATTTGTGTTGCTTCGCCGCTGGCCAGTGTTGCCAGCGGCGCCCCGGCCTTAATCCGGTCGCCGATCTGCACATGAATTTTGGTGACGCGTCCGGCAACGACCGTACCAGCGGTGGAGATCGCCTGAGCCCGAAAATCGACACGGGCAGGTGCGGAAATCGTACCGGCGAAGGCTTCCGGTTGAATTTCCTGGACTTTGATATAAGGGAGCGACTCCGGGCGAAGGGAAACCGTTCCCTTTGCAGCGGCAGAAGCTTGTTCTAGCAAGCTTGATTGATTCTCCGGCTCCGGATTGTGCTGTTCGCAGCCTAAAATAAACAGACAACCGATAAGACAAAATAAATGGGTACAACGCATAGTGGTCTGATGAAAAAGCCAAGGGTTTTAGAGAAAACACATAGGCGCAACATCCTACCGACTTAACCTTTCATCAACCTTTCAACAAGCTGATATTTCCGCAAATGCTCTAAATTAGCGGTTAATTCTGACCCGCTGTAACAGTCAAAATGACTCATGCGGCAGGGTATTATTGAGCTTGGAAGACAATCTCAATCCGAGTCCCCCTGCCATACTGTTTTGCGCTGCCGACCGTGATCCGTGCGCCGTGACGATCCGCAATTTCCTTGACGATCGCCAATCCGAGCCCACAACCCTCTCCGCGACTGCCAGGAATTCGATAAAAACGCTCAAACACCTTGTCCGCTTCTTTTGTCTGGATGCCGGGCCCGTCATCTTCGACAATCAATTTCGGCTCGAAGGCGGGTTCGATTTTTACACTGATGTGCCCACCGGGATTGCCATAACAAATTGCGTTATCCAATAAATTGCTAAGTAATTCCCGAAGCAGGATTTCGTTTCCAGCCATGCGAACGGGAGTGGTCATCGCGTCAAATTCCAACTCGATGTTACGCTCCAATGCCTTGGGCACCCAGTCCATACAGCATTCGCGAGCCAGTTCGATCAAATCGATCGCTTTAAACTCATTTGCACTGTGCGACACTGACTCCGACCTGGCTAAAACCAGTAATTGGGTACTCAGGTGAGCAACGCGATCGGCGGCATTTTTGATGTGCTCCAAAGCCGGTTTCATGGTGTCAAGGTTATCGGCCAGTAACGCGCGTTCCGCCTGCACTTTCAATCCAGCCAACGGTGTACGCAATTGATGCGCCGCGTTTTCAATGAAACGCTGCTGCGTGTCCAGTGTTGAACCGAGTCGTTGCAATAGCGCATTGATGGTGTAGGTTAAGGAGCGTACTTCAAGCGGGACACCTTCATCGGGAATTGGGTTTAAGTCTTTAGCCGATCGCTGGGAAATGAGTTTTGCGAGATCGTTTAACGGACTCAATCCTCGGTTAATCCCAGTCCAAATGTGAAAGCCGGTAATGCAAACCAGCAAAATCTGCGGCAGCATAACGGCCAATAGAATTTCATTCATCATGCCGCTTCGTTTGTTTAGTGTCTCGGCCACTGAAATCAGTACGTCACCGGACGTTTCGGTCGGGGTAGTCAACACGGAAACGATACGCACTTTTTGGCCCTGGATGTCGCCGTCGGAAAAAAAGGGTTCTTCATTACCCCGCGACTGGATCGAAGGGCTAGGAAGCCCCTTATCCCCCGCCATGAACCCGCTCGCTTCCGATTCCACCTTGAAAAAGGTTTTGTCCATGTCATCCCAGCGAAACACATCGACAGCGATGGGTGGCAATTCGAAAGTGAGTTTGTCCTTTTTGGTCTTGACTAATTGCGCCAGGGATTTCGCCGAATCCTGCAGCCAGCGATCGTATGTCAGGTCGGCGTAATGCAGGGCCACGAAGTAGGATGCCGAGGCATCCAGAATCACGACTACGATAAGCGGCCATGTCAGTCTCGACAGCAGCTGAGTCCTGATACTCTGCGGTCTATTCATTTTTACTTTGCTCCAGCAGGTAACCGAGTCCACGTACCGTTCTGATGCTGATACCGATGGGTTCCAAGCGTTTGCGCAGCCTATGCACATAGACTTCAATGGCATTGTCGGCCAGTTCTTCCGAATGCACGGCAAGTCGTTGGGCGATATTATCCTTACTGACCACCCGTCCGACATGCAACAGCAACGCTTCCAGTACGCCATATTCGCGTGGCGGCAACAGCATCGGCCTGCTATCGACCGTTATCTGTTGATTGAGGGTATCCAGCAGCAATTGTCCCAATACAATGTCGTGATTAAAACCGCCGTGACTGCGGCGAAGTAGCGCTCTTACCCGTGCTTCCAGTTCACGGAGTTCGAATGGCTTGGTCATATAATCGTCGGCGCCCAGTTCCAGGCCGACTACCCGATCATTCAGTCCATCGCGAGCAGTCAGTATCAATACCGGGATGGCCGACATCCGCGCCCGTAAATGCCGCAAGACCTCCAGTCCATCGAGGTCAGGCAAACCTAGATCGAGAATCACCATGTCATAGGGTTGCGTGCATAACGCACTATCCGCATATGCACCGGTTACAGCCAGAGTGACATTAAATCCCCAATCGGCCAGGCTGCGGGAAAGGCCATCACCTAAAACAGTGTCGTCCTCAACTAATAAAATTCTCATCGAAATGTGCCAGAGTTTGAAAGGTTTATGAAAGGTTGCGTCGCTATGATGGTCAAATTTTTGGGGCAGCCAAAATTGAGTCACGGTATCACCTTTGGTGATCGTTGTATTTCGAGTTCCGGCCCACGGCTTATGGGTAACTATCATAACCATCGAGACTTATTTAGTATGGCCTGTTTTTGCTGAATGCCGAACGCTTTTGAGAGCATTATTAACCCGATCCTATATTGGGGTCTGGCAGAGCTTGTCGAAGTCCGATACGGGGCGTAGCTTCGATAGTTCCAAAGCGAAGGATATTTAAAGGCCAGGAATAACAACTTGTTTACATCCAAATAACGCGACTTTACAGGAGCTGGAAAATGAAAGAAAACATGCGAAAATCCCTGGATTATTTCCTGCTGGGCATCCTGTCGGTATTGCCGATCCTGGTCGTCGTGCAAATCGTTGTCCTCATAGAACGTTTGCTGCGGGATACATTTCTTAGCGTGCATGGCTATTACGAAAATTATTGGATGACGACTTTTCTGTTCGCCATCACCATTTTGGCCCTAAGCTTTTTAGGCTACCGGGTTCGGCATGGGGAAGGGAAAACCTATTTGATTTCTCTGCTGGAATCTTATCTGGAGAAACTGCCGATACTCAGTACCGTGTATCGCGTGAGCAAAAAACTCATCGGCATATTTTCCGGCGAAAGTCCTAACAAGCCACGGGATGTCGTCTATGTGGAATATCCCAAAGACGGCGTTTGGGTGCCGGCCTATATCACCAATCACCATGGCGAGCTTTATGTGCTTTATGTACCCACTTCGCCTAACCCCACCTCGGGATTTACGGTGATGATTCACGAGTCCAAAGTCGTCAAATCCACAATGACTTTTGAAGAAGCGTCCAGTTTTATTATCAGTGTCGGCGTTGATTTTGCCAAATTGCACGATGCGGCTTCAAAACTGCTACCCAAAAATTAGTAACGAACTGTTTATCGAATTGCGTAGATCTCGCATTAATGCTCAAAACATCGAATCAACATCGGGTTTAATAAAATAATAACAAAATATTTTTTAATGCATTTTCTGATTCAAAAATATTCTACAAACCACAAAGGGTTCGCAATGAAAATTCTTAGCTTTAGTTTTATTTTAGGATTGGTTTTTCTTTATTTCATGAATATGGCGATGTTGAAAACAGCCATACTCAATACCGAGTGGAGTATTCACGCCGGCACACGATTCTTGCTGGGCTTTTTTGTCATGGGCGTGAGTTATTTCTACGCCAAATCGTTAAGCTTTAAGAATGCCCTGAAACTGATCCTTGTCATTGTTATATTGGATTATTTCTACGACTACTATATCGAGGCTTACCACTTAAACTTCCAAATAATATTACATGGCATTTATATGTTGGTATGGGGTGCGTTGATGGGGTATCTGACCGCTAGTCTCAGGGCAGCTAAGGGTTAAGCTTTTAGAGCACCGTGTGACGAATATGGATGCCTTAACCGATGTCATTCAAAATCATATCGAATATGCCCCTGTGATCATATTCGCTGTTTTGTTATTAGCCGGATTTAACATTCCTGTTTCGGAAGACGGCATGTTGTTTATTGCGGCGTCTCTGGCGATTAAAAATCCGGAAATTTTGACCGATCTCTTCCTGGCGGTTTATCTTGGTGCTTATCTTTCCGATTTAATTTGTTACGCCTTAGGGCGCATACTGGGTCCCAAGATACTTCAAATCAGATTTTTCGCCCGAATGATTAGCCCAGATAAAATCGATAAAATTCATGACTATTATCAGCGCTACGGAATACTCACCTTGATATTCGGACGATTCATCCCATTCGGCGTCCGTAATGGTTTGTTTTTGACAGCCGGGATAGGCAAAATGAGCGCGACAAAATTTGCCTGTTCCGATTTATTTGCTTGCACGATTTCTACCGTAAGTTTTTTCTCGCTTTACTACCATTATGGAACGGCGGTGATCGAGTATGTTATGGAATTTAATATCCTTATTTTTATTTTGGCTTTAAGTGTGGCGGGATATATTTACCTACGAAAAGGCAAATATTAACGCAGTCGTGGCTTAACTGGAACCTCCGGTTTTCCTAATAATGTCAATTTGCTCGCCGAATACCGGACAGTCCATTGGGTCAGAAGTCGCCTTAACGAACTAAATTGGAAAGTTACCTCGACCGACCGCTTTTGGCCGATTTGACACGGTCAGCCTAGGCGAACCGCCAGTGAATTGTGCGTCAGCTATGCGTTAAAATCCAAAAAACTAGTTTTGTAGAGACACAAAAACGGAAGCTATACCGAACCATTTGAACTTTTTTCCTCGCATCAGAAGTCCAGCTAACGGATATTACACATCTAACTGACGTCGACTTAGGGGATTTTGTCGGTAGTAAAGTTGCAGTTGTTCATAAACGTCTGAAAAATGCGTGTGTATTACCTGCGGTGCTGTGAAAAAGTATTCACTGAATACAGCAAAGAATTCCGCTGGACTAGTGGCTGCATAGGCATTCACCGTCGTGGGGCGCTGCTTCATCAGGTTTTGCTCCAGCTGTTGGTAGGCTGCGCTGAGTGTTTGTGTCCAATCCGGAATCGACATGGCAACATGTAAGGGTGGCATGCCATTACAACTGCCATCCAGCATATCCAGCTTGTGGGCTATCTCATGAATAATCACGTTATGGCCGTGATGACCCTCTTTTATGTCCCATTCGATATCCTCCCAGGACAAAATCACCGGACCTCTCGACCAAGCCTCCCCACTCAAGATACGATCCTGATGATGGACGATGCCATCGACATCTCTTTCGTCGCGAGCAACATGAAACGCTGAGGGGTAAATCAGTATGTCGCTCCACCCGGCTAATAGACTCAGGCCTAAATGCAGTACCGGCAAGCACGCGTGCGCCGCTAGGGTAACGCGCATGTTGTCGGTGATGGTTAGATTGACGCCGATAATGGTTTTCTCTTGGAGAAATAATGTGCTTAATTCCCGCAAATGGGCTTTTTCGACCGCGCTCAATCCTTGCAGTACATTTAAATTTTCTGTAACGGCATGCCAGACCGCTTGCTCAATTGGGTGACGGTGCAGAATGTAGCGGGTTTTAGCGCGCTTAAAAAAGTTCATGATATTTAAGCGCTAAGCCAATTCAAGGATAATCGGTTTTTTCCATCATTGAACCCTGCATTCCTCTCAATCCACTACACGCCTGACTTGGGCGCCACAAGCCTGGCATTTCCCATCCAGTAAAATGCCTACGTCATCGGCTATAACCGCATAATCGATTATGCTGGTACTGCCGCGGCATTGACTACACCAAACCGATTGCAAGATCACTTTTCGGCGAGTTTCCGGTATGGCCCGCCATAGCCTTTCACTGGCTAATTGAATCGGTTGTGTCATAGGTTTTTCCAAAGGGCATGAATGATAACAGCGGACGCATCGTCTGGATGACGCATGCCGCAATCCTGTAATAGCTGATTTTCCGGTACATACAGCCAGGCATTGCGAATTGCCAACCCTAGACTCAGGTGATAATCGACTAGTTCGTGTTCCGGCTTGGCGGCCAGGGCTGATTTGTCGGCATCGCTTAGTATCAGACACAACTGTTCAACCGCTGCGGAAACTGTAGATGGTGGCTGTAAGCCTGCCAGTTGAGGGGCTAAGCCCTGGGTTTTCATGTGTTATGGTCCTTGGCTGCCTAATGGCGATATTCAAATCTCTCGGTTTAATGGTCAAGCTTTGGTCAGTGTAACGCTTTTCTTGGTATAGCAAGGGGTTGAGGTCATTGGTCACCGACTTGTCACAAGTTTATCCCCAGCTTTTGTGGATAACTAATGTTCTAGGCGTCAACCCAGTTATTAGCACATCGAGTTAGCAGCAGCCTTACACCCGTTTTTGGGTATTGGCCAACAACACATTCACAGCATAGGCCACGATCAACATCCCGATCGGCAGTGCTTGCGGCGGGATGGCAAACGGCAGGGTCAAGCTCATGAATAGTAGATAACATGCCGCCAAGATGGCATACAGGCTATAGCGATGTGCCATGGGGCTGGGATAATCAAAATTGGTTTGGCTGATTTTGCGACGTATCAAGCCGTCGATGATAAAGGGTAGTAGCGCAACGGCTAGAAAGGGACACCAGATACAGGCCATGATGAAGCGCTTGAGCATTTGATACACGGTATCCCACAATACATCCAGTCGGCTTTGAATAAAGGGAAACAGGTCATAACGCCCCACGTCTTCGAAACCTTTGGATAGCTGCCGCTCATGTTCGGTCGGAATGAAGTAGTGATACACGCTTGGGCGGATACCGGTTTGCACAAATAACCGGTCAAACCAGTATTGACTGGTAGCTTGAATTTCATGCGCTTTTTGAGCGCCGAAACAATCCAGCAGTCTTTGATCTTCTAGCTGCTGGATCTGTCGGGTCCAGTCATCCGAGACAAAGCCAGCTACCACCACGATTTCCAGCAGCCAGATCAGTAGACTGAACAGCAGGTTGCGCGGCATGGTTAAGCTTGACGCTTGTCCAGATGCGAACGCAGTACCGGTAAACGACCTTTAACGATACGACCACCGGATAATTTGGCGATGTAATGCAAGTCCGGCAATTGCCCGAGCAACTGCGGTGCGAAGAGATCACCTTCTTCTTCCATTAGTCGTTCACCGACATTGCCAGAAAACACACTGGGATGGGTGGCACTGGTGGCGACACCCTGGGTACGCATGATGTATTTGAGCCGGGTTTTGGGTAGATTGTCGGTGATGTACTGCTGGGTTTCACTGTCCATGATGCGCAAGGCGATCAGGTTGTTG